>JABWBZ010000198.1 GCA_013359335.1 bacterium | reverse complement strand
AGAAGTCCCGTGACATACGCTTTCGTCACAACTTCCGCGCCTTCTTTCGCGGCCATATTGGCTAATTCATAATCGAACACGCGCCGGTCGAGGCAATATCCGCTGTCCCCCCAACGCGCGTCCACAGCCGTTCCGTTCGGCGCCACGAGACGGAATCCCGTGATCGTCGCGGCAATCCACTTCGGATCGACGTAATCGAGCACGCGCAAAATTCCTTTTGCGCCAACGCCTTCGGCGCATCGCACCGGCACACCGACTTCACGGTCTTTTTCGAGCAGCAGCACGCGCGCCCCATTTTTGGCGGCATACCGGGCCGTCGTGCTGCCGGCCGGTCCTGCGCCTACGACTATCACATCATATTGATCTTTATTAATCATACCGTCCTGATTTTTAATTTTACAAATTAACCCGGCCTTCCAAAGCGCGCGTCAGCGTCGTCATATCGGCAAATTCCAGATCGCTGCCGATAGGAATTCCGCGCGCGATGCGCGTCACTTTGACCGGATAATTTTTTAATTTTTCGGCAATGAACATGACTGTTGCGTCGCCCTGTACGTTCGGATTGATCGCCAGAATAATTTCTTTGACTTCACCTGTCAAACGCGGTAAAATTTCTGCAATACGCAAATCGCCCGGACCGATGCCATCGAGCGGATTGAGCAATCCGCCTAAAACATGATAAAGGCCGCGAAATTGTTCCGTACGCTCGATTGCCAGCACGTCATTGGCTTCTTCGACCACGCAGATCACGTGGCGGTCGCGGCGCGGATGCGTGCAGATAGCGCACGGGTCCACTTCCGTAATATTGTAACAAACCGAACAACGTCCGATTTTATCTTTAACATCGGTCAGTGCCTGCGACAGGCTCAGCACTTCTTCTTTAGGTTGTTTGAGCAGATGAAAAGCCAAGCGTTGAGCGGTTTTCCGTCCGATGCTGGGCAGTTTGGATAATTCGTGAATCAATTTTTCAAGCGATGGCGACGTATACTGCATGACTTATTTAAACTTCATGCCCGGCAAAATTCCGCCGGTAACTTTATTCATTTCCTGGTTGGCTATTTCTTCAGCTTTGTGCAAGGCATTGTTGACGGCGGATAACACAAGGTCTTCAAGCATCGCCACGTCGTCGGGATTGACCACGTCTTTATCGATTCGGATGGATTTGATTTTGGCATTGCCCGTCACGACCACCGTGACTGCGCCGCCGCCGGAAGAACCTTCCACCGTAACGTTTTCTAATTCCGCCTGCTGTTTCTCAAATTGCTTTTGCATTTTTTCAGCCTCTTTCATGAGGCTTTTCATATCCAAACCCTTCATGGACGCCCTTTCTGAATACGCTAAGATATTGATATTCGCATTAGTTTCAAGTTTTTTTAACCCAAAAATTTCGGGGGTAGTTAATTTTTCTTGAAGTCGACATTGACCAATTCGCCGTCGAGCATTTCAATAACCTTCTTTAAAGGATCCTTTTGTTCCAATTCGCGCAAATAAGTAAAAATCTGGCTTTGCTCTTCCGGCGAAGCTGAAACAGAAATTTTCGGTAAACGCTCTTCAGTTTGCTCGGCGTCAACCGTAGGATAGTGATCGAATAACGAATCCTGCGATTCCTGTGAAGCGTGAATCCGCAAATCGGTCGGCGTTAATTCCAAATCGCATTTGACACGAATTTTTTTTCCAATAAAATCATTGAGTACCTGCGTCAGATAATCTTTTTCTTTGTTAATGATTTCAGCATGAAAGTCGTGGAGTTCGTCGTTTTTAAAACCAATCAGGAGCGTGTCATTGGCCAAATCGTGCGGGAAAGTTTCCTCGAGAATAGCTCCAACGCGTATTTTTTCTTTTTTGACGCGTGAAACGATTTCATTCCACCTGGATTCGATCTCGGTAATAGAAATTAAATTTTTTTGAACGTCGGAATGAGGACTCGGGGATGAAATAACGGTCGAAGTCGTTCGAGAGGACGGATTTAAACTCGGAGTAACTTGCGTTTTGGTATTGTCGTTTAGTTTATCATTTTTTTTTTCTGGTTCACTTACGGAAGGTGAACCAGTCTTGGCGCCGTTTTCGATGCGTTCCAGACGCTGGAGCAATTCCCCAAGCTGCACGCTGCTGTCCATGTGAACCAATTTCATGAGCGCCAATTCGAATACGAATTTTTGTTTCACGCTCCATTTGATTTTCTGAATGGTATCGGAGACTAAGTTCATCATGCGCATTAAATCGGTTTCACTGAAATGCCCGCCTTGTTGAAAATATTTTTCCTGGTACGCTTCGAAAACTTCGGTCAGCGAATGGCGACCGCATGTTTTGGCGACCAGCATGTTACGCAGGTGTTCGAGAAAGCCGTGAAGAAATTCCGTAATATCCCATCCTGAATCCAAAACTTTGGCCACGAATTCGAACATATTTTTGACGTCGCGTTGGCGGATGACGTCGACGAGCTCGAAATACATCTGCTGATTGATCAATCCGAGCGCCTGCCGAACTTGATCGAGCGACACGTTCATTCCGCAGAAAGAAATCACCTGGTCGAGCAGGGTCATCGCATCGCGCATACCGCCATCCGCCATCTGGGCAATGGAAAACAACGATTCGTCATCGATGGAAATGCCTTCTTCCTTGCAGATATAACGCATTCTTTCGACCATCTTGGCAGTTGGAACGCGTTTAAAGTCGAACCGCTGGCAACGGGAAAGAATCGTCGGTAAAACTTTGTGCGGTTCCGTCGTCGCAAAAATAAAGATCACGCGCTCGGGTGGCTCTTCGAGCGTTTTCAGGAGCGCATTGAATGCGTCCTTTGTAATCATGTGAAATTCGTCGATGATATAAATTTTATGGCTGCCGCGCATGGGCATGAACCGGACTGTGTCGCGCAGGTTGCGGATTTCATCGATGCCGCGATTCGAAGCGCCGTCGATTTCCAGTACGTCTAAGCTTCGGCCGGAAGTAATTTCCTGGCAACTCACGCACTGATTGCATGGCGTTGGCGTCGGGCCGCCGTTTTCGCAATTAATGGCCTTGGCCAGAATGCGCGCCGAGGTTGTTTTGCCGACTCCCCGCGGCCCTGAAAAAATATATGCGTGCGCCAGCCGATTGGTCGCAATTGCATTTTTCAGAGTCGTTGTAACATGCTCTTGTCCCACAACATCTTCGAAAACCATCGGGCGCCATTTGCGGGCAATAACTAAGTATGACATAAAATTTTATTGGAGGCGGTAAAAAAATCTATTCTAAATTTAAAATAAAGCCCAAGCTGGTTACGGCACATCCAAGGTGAAGCTTACCGTTGCTTCCTTCCGGACCTGGCGGGGTTCACTGCCTCAAATTGCGTAAGGCTCGGGCATAATTTATTCTAAAAATTCTAAAACAATGTTTCAAAAATTGCGGCTTAAAATAACCATTCACCCCCAAAATGTCAAATGAAATTACACCCAAAAGCTCGGCAATTATTTTTCCCATCGTGTAATTACCGGGTGAACCGGTGGCGGCGGCGCTTCATTGACGGATAGTTTGATCACGTCTTCCGGCGGTATTCTTCCGCTTTTTCCCAAAAACAAAGCGCGTAATTCCGCCCGCGCGTATACTTTGCCGTTACGTTCGAAACGCTGCTCAACGTAAAACCATTTGTCGTCCCACGTGAGCAACTGCGTGAAAATTTCGAACGGCTGAAACGGATCGATCGCTTTCATAAATTGAATATCGACGGCGCCGACGACCGGAAACCATTTTTTCTTCGGCAATTGCCATAATATTTTTAATTCGGACATGAAATGCGTACGCCCAAGATCCATGAGCGTCAGATAGCGTCCGTTATTCATGTGCATGTTCACGTCCAGATCGTTGGGCCAGCAGCGAAAACGAATCTTGCTCGAATCAAAAATACCGATACGTTTGACGAATAAGGACTTGATAAAAATTCTGATCATTCGAAGCCAGAGATTCATGAAGACTCCACTGTTTATTTTTTCTAATTAATACTTCTCGCCAAGCTACAAAGCCACCATAATCAAGCCAGCTTAGTGTCATAGTATTAGTGATTAGACAAGTTATAAATAAAAAAATCAATCCCCGCAGAAAAAAAATTCCTGCAGGGATTGTTTATGGAACCCCCCGCCTGATATTTCTATTTAATCGCTGTAACTTAAGCCACAGACTGATCCGCGTCTGCTAAAAAAGCTTGCGCCTACAAAATACAAAATAACCCCTGCAGAAATAATTCCTGCAGGGATTGTTTTCTGAGAGTCCCCCTGCCCAATATTTTTTCCATTGACTAAATTGTGCAAAAACACATCCATTGCCAAATTAAACCCTGCAGAAACTTTTCCTGCAGGGTTTTCAATTACCAATTATTTTCCACCGCCGCCGTTACCATTATCAGTCGGCGTATCGGACAGATCATTTCCCGTGTCCCCCGAAATCTCTTCATCCCCCCCGCTCAATTGTGTATTGATCCCCTGATTTCCTGTTTCGCTCGATACGAGACTCTCATTGCTTCCACAGCCCATCAGGCCCATCGTCAAAAGGATCGAAACAACTAACAAGCTGGTGCGAAAAGATACGGTTTTCATAGCGCTCCTTGTGTGTTATGGTTATCGTTCAAAAAGACCTTCATGGCCTTTCTTTTTTTCGTCTTTCACCAATAAGACACAAAAAGCGTCTTTTTTCCATAAAATTCGATGGAAAAAAAATCATTTTCAGAATTTGACCGGGGAAAAGCCGACTCCGTCGGCAGGCAGCGGCGTCGATTTGGCTATACGATCAAAAAGAAGCCCTGCGGATATGCCGTAACTGACTTGGTAGTTTTTGACCAAATAAGGTAAATCTGAATAGTCCGGTTCACCGGTTTGGGCTAAGGTTAGCAGCGCTTCAAAAGGAAGATAGTTTAACGTCCCATCCGGAATGATAATTAGTTTCTTGCGGCCGGCGTTATCCGTTAATTCAGGAATGAGCAATGCTCTGTAAAGCTCATAGGCCAGCGCCATATAGTTTGTTTTATCTTTTTCCGCTATGGCCGACTTCATTTTAATGACTTTGTCTTCAATCGGCGCACTAACGCCTATCGATCTGAATTGAGTGGTGTCTTTAACAATTGAAATCATGTACAATGAATCCTGGCCAAAAAAATAATCAGCGACCATGGTTTCATGATCGATATTCGATTGAATGATGTATAAGGATACCGGGGAAGATTCGAATTTTATTTTGTAATAAGCGGGATATTTTTGTTTCAAGTGGACTACGTAATCGTCGTATTGGCGTTCTAAACCAAATATCTTCCTGGTGTACTGATCGACGATAGCCGAATCTTTTTGGCGGCCTTTTTGTTCTTCCTGATAAATACGTTTTTGATAATTGGCAATATTGGTTTTGAGCTTGCGCTCGTATTCCAATAAGCTGTCTGGAACGCCCGAAAACAACTTGGCTTTGGAATCGGCCAAAGCTTCAAACAGCGCATACGATTTACTTTTTTCGATCAGCCGAAAAGCCTCCTGTAAAAATCTTTCCGAATGGCTGTGTTGATATAAGCGGTAATTAACGGCGATGCCGTTTTCGTAAATTTTCAGAACCTGTTCTCCGTAATCGATTTTAGAATCTTCGGTTTTAAAATTTCTTTTGATCCGCTCGATCACGTCGGCGCACACGGAATAAGTCTCGCCCGCCGGCTCCAAAGTTTCGGCCGATTGCGACAAAATTTTTGCTTTGGCCGCCAGCCCTCTCAGCAAAAAATTATCATCCAGAACGCGCTTCAACGATGGATTGGATGAAATATTGTCATCATTAAAATCCGGGCACACCGCTTGTATTGATAACTGATAATTTTTCAGTGCGGCGGCTTTATTTCCCCATTCATAATATAAGGCGCCCAACCTTTGATACGATTCGGCAGTCTGCGGATGATTCAGTCCAAAATTTCCAAGGTTTATGTTGAGCGACCGGTTATAATTTGCCAGCGCATCATCGTATTTTTTTTTATTTAAAAACACGTCGCCAAGATTGCGATAGGCAAATCCCATGTAATAATGTTTTTTCCCAATTAATTGCGTCCAGACGGCCAATCCCTTCTGATAATAATTCAAAGCCGAATCAGGTTGGTTTTCTTCAAGAAAAACGCGGCCTATATTGTCAAATGTTTTGGCAATATCGATATGATTTCCATTATAAGCTTTTTGATACTTATCCAACGCAACATGGTAATGGCTTAATGCTCGTTCATTGTTTTGTATACGATTATACACCATCCCCAAATTAAAATATGCTCCCGCAATTTCCGGGTGTTCAGTGCGTAAGAATTTCTTCTTTATTCGAAGTGATTCTTCATAATATTTAATGGCGCTTTTATAATCTTCTTTCAGAAAATGATCTACAGCGATCCCACCATAAGTTTGTCCGACCTGAAGACTCTCATCTCCAAACAAATCA
>JABWBZ010000197.1 GCA_013359335.1 bacterium | reverse complement strand
GGCGGCCCAGCTGATGTTGGCTTCCTCGTCGAAGCGGGCCATCAACTCGACGACCACGGTGACCTCCTTGCCGTTCTGCGCGGCGCGGATCAGCGATTCCATCAGCACCAATTTGTCCGATTCCTTCAACGCCGATAATTTGATCGCGCTCGTGTCGTCGGAAAAACTTTCGACCAATTCTTCTTTGATAAATTCACCCGTCACGTCTGCCGGTTCGATCGTTAAAGGTGCGCCCGCTGCTTGAACTGCCGTTTCTCCGGATTGGTCGCCCGCTCCGGTTTGCAAAATTTGTTTTTTGTGGCTGTCCGTCGTCTCTTTAGGTTGATTTTTCTTTTCTAAAATTTCTTTGATGTCGATCAGTTCGCCGCTTTCATCTTTTTTCAAAGCTTCATGGATGATGGCGCCCGTCGTGTCTTTGGGTTTTGCCTCGGCGGCGTTGGTTTTGACAGGAACATCCTGCGGATTCGGAAGATCGGGAACTGCCTTATTCGCTTTGAGAATAGTAAACCGATTAAGCACCTGGCGCAATCCGTAAAGATTGATCTGATCGCTGCCCAATTCTTTTTCAATATTCAACGCCACTTCAAAATCTCTCAGCGATCGATCTTCAAATGCTTTCATCAGGATATCGATTTCGATACTATTGGATGTCCGCGCCTGAAGGTCGTTGAGTTCTTTCATAATAAGCCCGCTCACCTTCAAAACATTTTCCAATCCATCTTTGCCGAACAGGCTTTGATTGATCTCGGTCAGAAGCAGTCGAAACTGGCCTTTGGTGAGATAAGCAATGCTTTTGGCCTGCGCATATTTTTCAAGCGCATCCGTATAATAGCGGTACTTTTCGAACTCGCGCATTTTGCCAATAATTTCGTTGACCGGGCGCGTCGCCGACGTCGAAAACAAGACATCTTCCAACGTTGCCAGCGGCATGACAATATACCTGATTCGCAACAGCAGCGTTTCTTTAACCGTTTTCTCGACTTCGTCTTTTGAAATTAGAAAGTGTTTTTTGTGGTCGTCAATGAGCGACGTTAGGCTTTTCGATAAAGATTCCGAAGTATAATTTAACGAAGCATGAGCAGGCGCCGAAGCAATGCGTTGTTTTTCCTGTAAAAAAATATCTTCATAACGCAGTTGAAAAATTTTGCGAATGACTTCATCCGTATCCTTCGTCAATTCGTAATACGAGCGATGAGCTTTCGACGAACTCAGTTTCATTTCGAGCTGTGCGTAGACGATTTCAACGATTTTGTCAAAAAGCGCAATGCTCATGAAGCCTCTTGTTTTTGTTTGCTCGTGATAAAATAAGAAAGCGCTTCGAGTTCCATCGCCGTATTTTCCTGCCGTACGGCCGTTCCTTCCGGAACGTTCAGGCTGCGCGGTGCGAAATTAAGAATGGCTTTGACGCCGGTTTTTACAATGCGATCGGCCGCTTGCTGCGCCGCTTCAGCCGGTACCGCGAGAATTGCTATATCGATTTTTTCTTTTTCAAATTCTTCGCTCATCGTTTCAATATCTTTGACGTACAGCGATTTGATCTTTTTACCGATCTTGGACGGATCATTGTCAAAGATCATTTTTAAATGAAACCCGTGAGCGGCAAATTCTTTATAATCGATGAGCGCTGTGCCGATGTTGCCGGCGCCGATAATCGCAACGTTCCACTGGCGGTCCAGGCCGAGGATTTCGGCAATATTTTGTTTCAAGTCGAGTGTCGTGTAGCCCAACCCGCGTTTGCCGAAATTGCCAAAGAAAGAAAAATCCTTTCGCACCTGCGCCGACGTCAATCCTTCGATACGCGCCAGTTCATCCGACGACACATACTCTACGCCATCTTTGATTAGATCGGCAAGTGTACGATAATATTTAGACAAACGCCGCACGGTAGAGAGCGAAACTTTACCGGGACTTTGTTTGGTTTTGTCGGATCGGTTATTGCCCATTTTATTCTGCCGTGCCTTCCGTTTCTTCGTCTTCCTGGATACTGGTAATATCGGAAATCGTATCATCTTCTTTAAGTTTGACTAACCGCACGCCTTGTGTGTTACGGCCCATCGTACGAATATCGGCCATCTTCAACCGGATCACCATTCCGTTTTGCGTAATGATCATGAGATCTTCATTGTCGACCACTTCGCGAATCGCAATCATATTACCGGTTTTGTCGGTGGACTTCATCGTGATAATGCCTTTACCGCCACGACGTGTGATGCGGTAATCGCCGACGTCGCTGCGTTTGCCATAGCCGAGATCCGAAACGACGAGGATGGTTCCATTTTCACGTTTGAGCGTCACCATGCCGACGACGAAATCTTTTTTCTCCAGCGTAATTCCGGTCACGCCACGCGCCGAACGGCCCATCTCCCGCACGTCATCATTTTTGAAACGGATCGCAATGCCGTCCTTGGTTCCGAGGATAATGTCTTGTTTTCCGTCGGTAAGTTTGACGTCGACCAAGTCGTCTTTATCTTCGATAGTAATCGCAATAATTCCACCTTTGCGCGGATTACTAAACTCCGACAAATTCGTTTTCTTGATCACGCCTAACTTGGTTACCATTACTGCAGAGTATTTCTCATCAAATTCTTTGACATTGATGAATGCGCGGAGATGCTCGTCACCCTGCTGTTCGATCAGGTTCGTAATATGTTTGCCGCGCGCCGTTTTGCCGACCTGCGGAACTTCATACACTTTGAGCCAGTAGCAACGTCCTTTGTTGGTAAAAAATAAAATATAATCGTGCGTCGACGCGACAAATAAATGTTCGATATAATCGTCGTCCTTCGTCGTACCGCCGGAAACGCCCGTTCCTCCGCGCCCTTGACGGCGATAACCGCTGACCGGGAAACGCTTGATATAACCTTGGTGAGATATCGTCACGACCATTTCTTCTTCAGCAATCGTATCTTCGAAGTCGATTTCTTCAACTTCTTTTTTCAGGATTTCCGTACGACGATCGTCACCGAAGGTTTTTTTGATCTCGGCGAGTTCTTCCTTGATGATATTCATCCGCTTGGCTTTACTGGCCAAAATGCCTTTGAGCTTCTCAATGAGTTTGATGATCTCTTTGTACTCGTTTTCGATTTTCTCAACTTCGAGGTTGGTCAGGCGTTGAAGCTGCATTTTGAGAATTTCGAGCGCCTGAATCTCGGACAGCTTGAATTTTTTCATCAAACCGTCTTTGGCTGTCTGTGGATCTTTTGCCTTTTTAATCAACGCGATGACGGCGTCGATATTTTCCAAAGCAATTTTTAAACCTTCGAGGATATGCGCGCGTTTTTCGGCGGCTTCAAGTTCGAATTTTGTACGGCGATTGACAACTTCATGCCTGTGATCGACAAAATGCTGCAATGCCTGGCGGAGATTGAGTACCATCGGGCGGCCGTCAACCAAAGCCAGCATGATGATGCCGAACGTCGTCTGCATCTGTGTATGCTTGAATAGGTTATTCATCACAACCTGAGCATTGGCGTCACGTTTCAATTCAATTACTACACGGATGCCGTCACGGTCGGACTCGTCGCGAAGCGCACTGATGTCTTCGACCTTTTTGTCTCGGTTCAATTCTGAAATTTTTTCAACAAGATTGGCTTTGTTAACCATATAGGGCAGTTCGGTAACGATGATGCTCTGGCGGCCATTTTTAGCCGTTTCAATGCTGGCACGCGCACGAATCGTCAGTTTACCACGGCCGGTTTCGTAAGCCTCTTTGATGCCGTTGATACCATTGATGATGCCGCCGGTAGGAAAGTCCGGTCCTTTGACGTACTTCATCAAATCTTTGACCGAGATGTTCTCATCGTCGATGACAGCCGAAACTGCGTCGATGACTTCCGAGAGATTGTGCGGTGGAATATTGGTAGCCATACCCACAGCGATACCCGTCGAACCATTAATCAAAAGGTTTGGGATAACCGCCGGCAACACTTCAGGCATTTGGAGAGTATCGTCGAAATTGGGAACAAAATTGACCGTATTTTTTTCCAGGTCGCGTAACATTTCTTCGGCAATGCGCGAAAGCCGGCACTCGGTATAACGCATGGCTGCCGGCGAATCGCCGTCGATGGAACCGAAATTACCCTGACCGTCTACGAGCATATAGCGCAACGAGAATGGTTGTGCCATACGCACGATCGTGTCATACACGGCTGTATCGCCGTGCGGATGGTACTTGCCGAGCACTTCACCGACAATACGCGCGGATTTTTTGTACGGTTTATTGTAAGACATGCTGAGTTCGTTCATGCCGAAAAGCACACGGCGATGAACTGGCTTCAGCCCGTCACGGACGTCAGGAATGGCACGGGAGACGATAACCGACATGGAATAGTCGATATAACACTCGCGCATTTCGTCTTCGATATTCTTCGGAACAATTTTTTCTATAGTTGACATTCAGCTGCTAACTCCTAAATGATTCTGATGATTAAATTTTAAATATCCAGGTTACGAACGTATTTTGCATTGTCCTCGATAAACTTCCGCCGCGGTTCCACCGCATCGCCCATGAGAGTTGAAAATACGTGATCGGCTGTGGCCGCATCTTCGATTGAAACCTGCAACATGACACGTTTATCCGGATCCATCGTTGTATTCCACAACTGTTCCGGGTTCATTTCTCCCAAACCTTTATAACGCTGAATATTGACATCGTCTTCTTTGGCGCCCCATTGTTTGAGGTATGTAGCTTTTTCCTCATCGTCAAAAGCGTATTTTTCTTCTTTTCCTTTTTTGAGTTTGTAAAGCGGCGGCTGGGCGATATAAAGATTGCCGTTTTCCACGAGCGGGCGCATATGGCGGAAGAAAAATGTCAACAGCAGCGTGCGAATGTGCGCGCCGTCGACGTCGGCATCGGTCATGATAATGACTTTGCCATAACGGAGGTTTTCAATATTAAAATCATCCGCACCAATGCCCGTTCCGATCGCACTGACGATGGTCAGAATTTCCTCGTTGGATAACATCTTATCCAGACGCGCTTTTTCGACATTGAGGATTTTACCTTTCAGAGGAAGGATCGCCTGAAATTTACGATCACGGCCTTGTTTGGCTGAACCGCCTGCCGAATCACCCTCGACCAGATAAATTTCGCAATATTGCGGATCATTGATCGAACAATCGGCCAGTTTGCCAGGCAGTCCGGAGTTTTCCAACATATTCTTTTTACGCGTCAAATCGCGTGCTTTGCGTGCCGCCTCTCGCGCGCGTGCGGCCTGAACGCATTTGTCGATAATCTGTTTGGCAATGCCGGGACTTTTTTCGAGAAATTCGCCCAGCCCGTCACCGACCGCCGACTCCACAATGCCTTTGACTTCGCTGTTGCCCAGCTTCGTTTTCGTCTGGCCTTCAAATTGCGGCTCAGCTACCTTTACGCTGATGATCGCCGTGAGTCCTTCGCGCGTATCGTCGCCGGTAATCGTGATGCCTTCTTTTTCTTTGATGAGATTATTTTTGGTGGCGTAATTATTCAACGTACGGGTCAGCGCCGTACGGAATCCCGACAAGTGCGTACCGCCTTCAACCGTATTGATGTTATTGACATAACTGAAAACGTTTTCCGTGTACGAATCGTTGTATTGAAATGCGATTTCCACCGGCACGCCTTCTTTTTCGATTGAAATGTAAATCGGCTTTTTCATGAGCGCCGTGCGGGATTCATCGAGGTATTTGACGAATTCCGAAATACCGCCTTCATAATGATATTCTTCTTTTTTCTTTTCGCGAACGTCCTCGAGCGTAATCCTGAGATTGGAATTAAGAAACGCCAATTCGCGAAGCCGCGATGAAAGCGTCTCAAACGACCAACTGATCTTTTTGAAAATCGTTTTGTCCGGAAGAAAACGCACCGTGGTTCCGGTTTCTTTGGATTTTCCGATTTCCTCGACTTTGGTAGATGCCTTGCCTTGTTTGTATTTTTGGCGGTACAATTTGCCGCTGCGGCGTACCTCCACCTCGCACCATTCCGTAAGCGCATTGACCACCGACGCGCCGACGCCGTGCAGACCGCCCGAGACTTTATAAGTATTTTTGTCAAATTTGCCGCCGGCGCCCAGCACGGTCATGACCACTTCGACGGCCGGTTTTTTCTCCGTCGGGTGCATGTCCACGGGAATACCGCGTCCATTGTCCACGACCGTAATGCTCAGATCATCTTCTATCGTAACATTGATTTCACTACAATATCCGGCCATCGCTTCGTCGATGGAGTTATCGACAATTTCATACACGAGATGGTGAAGGCCGCGCGCACCGACGTCGCCGATGTACATCGCCGGACGGCGCCGAACGTGCTCAAGACCCTCAAGCACCTGTATATTCTCGGCATCATATTTCGAGCCGCCTTTTTTCTCTTTCTCAGCTACTGACATGTATTTTAGTTTCCTTTGTTTGGTTTTTATCTGAAAATAATTTCTTTTATGGTATAATCGCCGAAATAAGCGTTCAAGCGCTGGCGAATAGTTTCCTTCTGATA
>JABWBZ010000196.1 GCA_013359335.1 bacterium | reverse complement strand
GCACCGATAAACGATTTGGTTCCTGCAATCACGCACAGGATAAAGGCACCAACCGCTGCATTCGGCGGCCATAAAATGGCCGGGGTCATCGAGGCCGTAATGAAAAACAAATGACGGGCAATCCATAACGGCTTGAAATAAGCGATCGCGGCCAGCGTGCGTTGAAAAAAATGCGTGTAACGTTTTTCTATAAACCGGAACCATTTCGGGATTTCCCATGCGTACACAAATCCGCCGGCCAGCGCGAGAACGATGATTCGCAGGAAACTGAATTCACCCAAAATCAATTGCGCCAAAACATCGCCGGCAGGATAAATGATCAGTCCTGCAATCCGGTCACGATGAAAAAAATTATTCATCCAGCAACGCTTTGATTTTTGTCATCAGCAGATCGACACCGACTCTGTTTTCTAAGCCCCGAGGGATAATGACATCGGCGTACCGTTTGGACGGTTCGACAAATTGCAAATGCATGGGTTTGACAATTTTTTCATAACTTTCGATGACGGAATCAAATGTGCGGGCGCGTTCTTTAATATCGCGCTGCAAACGGCGGATGAAACGCACATCGGCGTCGGCCTCGATATAAATTTTGATATCCATGAGTTCACGAAGCAGGCGATTTTCAAGAATTAATATTCCTTCGAGAAGCAGAACTTTATGCGGTTCGATGCGTAACACTTCAGTCGTACGAGCATGGGTTTTGTGATCGTACACCGGAACATCGACGGCTTCATTCCGGATCAATTTCTGCAAATGACTTATGAGTAGTTCCTGATCGAACGCGTCGGGATGATCGAAATTATGGCCGCCGCCAGGAACGTGCGGAATCCCCGGCAAATCTTTGTAATAGGAATCCTGAGCGATAATAGCCACTTTTTGCGAACCGCCTAATTTCGCCAGAATTTCTTTAGCTACCGAAGTTTTTCCTGAAGCCGTTCCGCCGGCAATGCCTATGAGGATGGGTCGTTTCATATTCTCCTAATACATGCTGAATTATAGAAAATTTCTTTTATTTCGACAAGCATTATTCCGAAGATTAATATATGTGTACAATACAAAACCAGTTGTTGCCTAAAAAAATGATGCTCCTGTTGACCGCACTATTTTTGTTTGAAACAACTTGTTCGGATAAAGAATCCGAATCTTTCGCTGCGATATCGGTCCGCGACACAACCGGCACGATTGTTTTCCGAAACGTCCAAATTGTCGACGTAGAACAAGGTACGCTTGAAGGCCCGGTGGACGTGCTGATCGACAGTCAAAAGATTATGGCCATTGGTGCGGATCTTGAAGCTCCGTCCGGCGCCGTCGTCATCGATTGTTCCGAAAAGTATCTCATGCCTGGACTCGCCGATATGCACACGCACGTCAATTACGAAAACGACCTCTTACCGTATGTGGCGAACGGCGTGACCACTATTCTCAACATGGGCAGTCCTTCCAATATCCTGTCCATGCGGGATCAGGTCAATTCCGGAGGTTTACTCGGTCCGACAATTTATGCCGGCGCGTTCGTCGACGGAACAGGCAATCGTGGATGGATCGTTCAAACTACTGGGGCAGCACGATCGGCAGTTGGTGATATTAAAGAACAAGGATGGGATTTTATCAAAGTGTACAACAGCATTCAGACGGACGTTTTTTTAGCATTGATGGATGAAGCCCAAATCAAAAATATCCCAGTGATCGGTCACGGCGTTCGCGCCCCGGGTATCAAACGTATTATCCAGGAAGGCCAATCGATGATCGCGCACGCTGAAGAATATATTTATGCCTATTTTAATTATTCGAACGACGCCTCGAAAATTCCTGACGCCGTGAATGACACAAAAACTTCAGGCGCGTACGTGACGACGACCTTGTCAGCTTACCGCGTGATTATGAAACAATGGGGAAAACCGTCGGGACGGGATGCGCTTTTGGCAGTCGATGAAATCCAATATGTCGACCCACGATGGATTACATCCTGGCAAAATTCCGGCGCCTATATTTATAATCAGGGAAATCTTGACGATAATTACCATTTCCAGCAGCAATTTGTCAAAGCATTTCACGATGGCGGAATTCCGCTGTTGGCAGGGACGGATTCACCGACTATTCCCGGCGGAATCCCGGGGTTCATGATTCACGACGATCTTGCTGAATTGGAAAAGTGCGGCATTTCAAGGAAGGATGTTCTGAAAATTGCCACTATGAATGCAGGAAATTTCATCGCAAAAACCAAACAGGACGAAATGCCTTTCGGTAAAATTCAAACCGGGTATCGCGCCGACTTGCTTTTACTCAATCAAAATCCGCTCATCGATTTGAAACATTTAAAAAACCGGGCAGGAGTGATGGTGCGCGGACATTGGCTAAGCGAAGAAGAATTATCTATCCGCATGACAGAATTGGCGGCAAACTTTAAATAGTCAGCGCTCAGAGCCTGTATAACAAACTAAGCAACGGCTGCTTCATTGATTTTCTTTTTTATTTTTTCAATCGCCAACAAAATCACTTCATTTGTCGCCGGCAATGAGAACTCCGGTTCGATTTCATGATTTCCAACCGCCGACACGGCATCCTTGATCGCGAGCCAGCATGACAGAGCGAGCATAAACGGCGGTTCCGCCACGGCTTTGCTGGAATGAATCGTGTTGGAATTCGGAACGTTTTGTAAAAGCGCCGTTCTGAAATCTTTAGGAATGTCCTGAACGTTTGGAATTTTGTACGTGTCCGGCGAATGATTGAGCAAGCGCCCTTGGGAATCCCATTTTACTTCTTCCGTCGTGCACCAGCCGACGCCTTGAATATAACCGCCTTCAATTTGCCCGATGTCAATCGAAGGATTGATCGAATCGCCGACGTCATGCAAAATATCCGTACGCACAATCGTATGCCGCCCCGTGAGCGTATCGACGATCACTTCTGTCACGGCCATCCCGAAAGCATAATAATGAAAGGGACGACCTTGTCCTTTTTCTTTATCGAAAAAAACATTCGGTGTCCGGTAGTAACCCGTGGATGACAAACTCACTTGCCTGAAATGCGCAATAGGAATGAGTTCGTCAAATTTTATTTTGCGTTCCGGATGACGCAGATCGTAGACCCAATTATTTTCAAATTCAATATCATCGGCCGACGACCGCGCGTCGTAACCTTTTTCATTAAAAACATCAGCGGCAATTTTTGACAATCGCATTTTCAGAATATCCGTCGCATTTTTTACCGCCATTCCATTGAGATCGGTGCCGGAGGAAGCCGCCGTGGCCGACGTATTCGGAACTTTCGACGTGTTCGTCGCTGTAATTTTTACGCGTTCATAACTCACTCCAAGTTCTTTTGCGGCAATTTGCCCTATCTTCGTATGCAAGCCTTGCCCCATTTCCGTTCCGCCGTGATTAACCTGGATCGTTCCATCTTTGTAAATATGCACGAGCGCACCGGCTTGATTGAGATACGAAGTCGTAAAAGAAATTCCGAACTTAACCGGCGTCATCGCGATGCCTTTTTTGTAGAATTCATTCACCGCATTGAATGCGTGAACCGCTTCGCGCCGAGCTGCATATTCGGAAGATTGCATCAACTGTTCATACAACATCAGCAGCCGATTGCCTTCCACCGTTTCGCCGTAATGCGTAATATTATGATCGCGGAGTCCATAAAAATTAATGGAACGAATTTCTGCAGAATCTTTTTTCAGATAACGTGCGACAACATCGACGACGTGTTCAATCGCGGCCATGCCTTGCGGGCCACCGAATCCGCGAAACGCCGTATTCGACGGTAGATTGGTTTTCCACGCGCGGCCGATCACACGCATATTGGGAATGTAATACGCATTGTCGGCGTGCAGCATGGCGCGCTCTAAAATCGCCATCGATAAATCCGTCGCCGCACCGCCGTCGGAGTTTAATTCAAATTTCACCGCTTGAATTTTTCCGTCATTGTCAAATCCGGCTTCGTATTTAATCAAAAACCGATGGCGTTTACCCGTCATGATCTGATCGTCATCACGGAATAATCGAATTTTCACCGGCCTTCCCGTCGCGCGGCATAACAGCGCCGTCCACGCGGCAACGTGATTCGCTTGCGTTTCTTTGCCCCCAAATCCGCCGCCCATCCTTCGCACTTCGACGACGACTTCGTTTTTCGGAATTCCTAAAACTTCCGCAATAATCGCCTGAGTCTCGCTTGGATGTTGCGTCGAACTGTAAGCCGTGATTTCGTGACCTTCGCCCGGAATGCACAAACATGTTTGCGTTTCCAAATACCAATGCTCTTGCGCACCGGTGCGTAATTCGCCTGAAATCACATGCTCACATTTTTTTAATTCCGTTTCAACGTCACCTGTCTCGATTATTTTTTCATTGCCTAACCGCGCGTTCTTTTGAATCGCCGATTCAATATCCAAAATTGCGTCTAAAGGTTCGTATTCAACCTTAATGAGCTTTTCCGCTTCGCGGCAAATTTCTTCCGTCTCACCGGCAATTAAAAATATCGCGTGACCGATAAACGTCACTTCCTTTTCCGCCAAACACAATTCATCATGAACGACCGGTCCCATTTGATTGATGCCCGGAATATCCTGATAACTCAACACGGCATGTACTCCCGGAAATTTCTTTGCCGCGGTCAAATCAAAAGATTTGATTTTCGCATGCGCGTGCGGGCTGTAGACAATTCTCCCAATCAATAATCGTTCATTGATCAGCATATCGTCTACGTACACCGCTTCCCCGGTAACGTGTTTGATAGCGCTTTCGTGACTAATTGAATTCATAACAGTAAATAGTGAGCAGTGATCAGCGCTTAATTACCTCTAACTCGTTTTGTTATCTTGAGTATAGCAAACATCATTTTGCAGATTTCGTCGCAATCTTTCCTCATTGAATCGTGCGTTTCTTGGTCGATGTATTTCGTTTCATATAAAAGATCAAGCCAATATTCTGTTTCTTTTGCTTCTTTATACGCAATTGAAACTTTTTGAGAGAATTCTGCCTTTGAAATGCCGCCTTTTGCTTCCGATAAATTAGCGCCAATGGAAGTTCCGCTTTTCAAAATCTGTTTCGAGAGGACAAATTCTTTTTTCTTATGAGTAAGAAATTTATAAAGATTTACGATACGTATCGAAAGATTAAATGCTTTTGCATAAACAAGGCCCTCCGCCATTATCTAATTCCTATTGCTCACTGTTCACTATTTACTGTAAACTATTTTCAAGCCAAAACTTCAGAAGTAAATTTCTCGCCGCAACTTTTCGAAATTCTTCGCCGGAACGTGCATCAGAAATCGGGCGAAATTCCAGATCGATCAGCGGTATAGCCGCTTCGACATTCTCACGATTCCATAATTTTCCCGTCAGGAATGATTCCGTTTTTAACGCGCGTTTAGTCATTTCGGCCATTCCACCGTATGTGAGTCGAATGTCTTTTACTTTTCCATCAGCATTTAGTTCTAACCTGAATCCGCCGCTCACGGTCGAAATGTCCAAATCTTTTCTTTTGGAAATTTTATATGAACGGATGATTACATTTTTTGGCAGTTTCGGGATTTTAACGGCCGTGATCAGTTCGTCAGGCTGGCGAACCGTTTGACGATAACCGGTAATAAATTGATGCATATCGATTTTACGGCGCCCGTGCAGGCTTTCAAGAATAATCTTTGCATCGTAGGCCATCAGTACCGGTAACAGATCGCCGATCGGAGAAGCCGTTCCTAAATTACCTCCGAACGTCGCAACATTTCGTACCTGCGGCGAGCCGAATACGCGCAAAATATCATACAATGCCGGAAACATTAATTGCAGTTGTGGTAAAATATCATTCAGCGGCACGCCGGCGCCGACGATCAAATGATCGTCATTTTCATCGATTTCTTTTAATTCAGCAAGTCCGGATATATCCAGAATCGTTTCGAGCAATTCATGTTTTTTCGTCACGCGTAAGGCCACATCCGTTGCGCCGGAAATAACCAAAGCCTGCGGATGTTCGGCTTTGAACTGCAGCGCTTCATTGAGACTCGCCGCACGATAATATTTTTGTTTGGACGTTGTTAAATTAAGCGAGGTGTGCGTGATCGTTTGCAACATGGCGGCGATGTGCGGTTCGTTTCCTGTGAAAACGTCTATTCCATCATGCACGCATGCGTGAGCCGCCGCTTCGACGATGGAGCGATAACCCGTGCACCGGCAGAGATTGCCCGTCAATGCGTCATCGATAACATCGCGTGACGGATGATCGTGATTTTTGTATAGAGCGAACATCGACATGACGAATCCCGGCGTGCAAAAACCACATTGCGATCCGTGATATTCGACCATGGCTTCCTGAACGGGATGTAGCTTTTCTTGCGATTGTAAATTCTCCACGGTGATCAATTGTTTGCCATGAAGCATCGGAAGAAAATACAAACATGAATCGACGGCTTTATATTTTATTTTATCGTTGCCGTCAGGTTCGCCGATGACCACAGTACACGCGCCGCAATCGCCTTCAGCGCATCCTTCC
>JABWBZ010000195.1 GCA_013359335.1 bacterium | reverse complement strand
ATACGATCGACGCGTTCATTCGTACGCAGGGAGAGTTCGTGAAACTGCACGACGCGTTTGTAGTAATTCAAGCCTTCTTCGCGCGTCGGCTTTGGATTCGTCGTGGTGAAAGGTACGCCGCCGATTTCCAAGAGATCCGACGTCGTAAAAAAAATCATATTGGCCGGAAAATGATAAATCGAATTGACAATACAGCCTTTGTCGATCACGATGGCGGTCAAACCGTTTTTCTTACATTCAATGGCGCAGGCGAGGCCGGTGGGTCCTGCGCCGACGATGAGTACGTCAAAAGTATTGGTCGTCATGGTATTCAAATCGTGTTACTGTTCTTTTCTTTGCCAGCCAGCGCCGCTCTTTCATCGATCATATTGTTACTTCTCGACTGAGCTCGAAGTGACAGGCAGGATTTGAATGATGTCAGTTCGAGCCGGTCGAGAACTGACAAAAAATGCTAAATGCGCGTATTCGTGACTGGGATTCGAGGTAACGACAATTAAAACTCAATCCGCTCTTGCAATGGCTTTTCTTCGAGTTTGATCAATTGTTTTTTATTGCGCAGCGACAGGAGTTGCCGGTTCAAAAAATTATACATGGCCGTTAATTCGGTTGTGTCTTCTTTTTCCAACTCCATATTCAAAATCGTATTCCTGAGCGATTCCATTTTCGATTCCAATTGCCGCGACTGAATGACAGCGAGCAGTTCGTCGATCTCATACTGGCCGGTATCTTCAATGAGCAATTTGGAAATGGCGCGTTCAATCGTTTCATCGAAGTGGCCGGAAATATGTTCCGATGAAAACGGTTCATTGAGCATGAACCGGTTAAAAACCCATTCGATGACTTTCCGGATTGCATCGTTTTGAAATTCGTCCGGCCGAACGTATGAAAAAACATAGTCGGCGTCTTTTTGTTGTCCCAGCAAAATCGTGCGAAGGATGAAACGTTCTGCTTTGGTGACGCGTTCGGAGATGGGTTGTTTGACGGTTTTTACCGGCGTAGCTGTGATTTTAGGACGTTCATCGCCCGGTGTGGCATGGCGTGTGACGGATCGCAGTTCTTTTTGAACGAGCGCCGCGTCCACGCCCATTTTCGATGCAATTTCTTTGACGAATAGGTCGCGTTTGATCGCATCGTTGATCCGCGCGACGATGCTCAATAATTCACGGATCGCATTGGTACGCGCGTTTACGCTGTCGAGTTTGTTCTGCCGGTTCCACATGGCGATCCGGAAATCGATATACCCGAGGCCTTTCTGCACCAGCGATTCAAACGCCGTCACGCCTTCTTTGCGAATATAAGAATCGGGATCGTGTTGGTCCGGCAGCACGACGATATTAACATTCAATCCGGCCTCGAGCATAAGTGAGCCGCCGCGTTCCGCCGCGCGAATGCCCGCGTCATCGCCGTCGTAGATCAACGTTACGTTTTGAGTAAAACGGCGAATGAGATTCGCCTGATCCATCGTAAAAGCCGTGCCGCTCGAAGCGGTGACATTCGTCACGCCGAATTGATGTAAACTGATGCAATCGGCATAACCTTCGACGATGATCATCGCGTCTTGCCTCCGAACGGAATCTTTGGCGTGCGACAATCCGTACAGCGTTTTGCCTTTGTGATAAATCGGGTGTTCGGGCGAATTTAAATATTTCGGCGAATTCGGTTCGTCCCGAAGCAAGCGCCCGCCGAAAGCGATGACACGCCCTGAAATATTAAAAATTGGAAAAATAACGCGATGGCGAAAACGGTCGTAATAGCCGTTGTTTTTTGAGCTGATCAATCCGCCTTTTTCGAGAATTTTCAGATCGATGCGCTGCGATTGTGCGGCACGCGTCAATGCATCCCATTCGTCCGGCGCGTAGCCGACGCCGAATGATTTCAGAGTCTTTTCATCGAATCCGCGCTTTTTTAAATAGTCCCGCGCCGCTTGTCCCGCCGGCGATTGCAATTGATCATAATAAAACCGCGCGGCGGTTTTGTAAACAAAATACAACGCTTCGATTTCTGAATTTTCATCTTTGTCGGCTTGAAACGCCGGCAATTCGATGTGCGCGCGTTCGGCGAGCGTGCGGATCGCTTCGGGATAACTGACTTTTTCGTACGTTTTGATAAATGAAAAAACGTCGCCGCCCGTGCCGCAGCCAAAACAATAAAAAATTTGTTTATCCGCGCTGACGGTAAACGAAGGCGTTTTTTCATTGTGGAATGGGCATAGCCCGACGTGGTTGCGTCCTCGCAGTTTGAGCGTGACATAGGAGCCGATCAATTCCACGATGTCCGTGGCTTGTTTGATTTCGTCGATTTTGTGCTGAGGAATTTTCATGTAATATTTAATAATACCGTCACTTCGAATTCTATGACTAAGTCAAGACGTTTTAAGCATGAGTTCTGATTGATATATAATTTTCAATAAATGGTTTTTGCGTGCGCAATACGGCCGCAATGATTTTGATGAGTTTGTTAGCGATATTATTAAGCACTAAACGTTTGGATTTACCTTGAGCCACTTTTCGTTCAAAATAAAGAGTGAATGCTTTGCGGTGTTGTCTGACGGACATGGATGCCAAGTATAGGAGTTTGCGAAAGGCCGAGTGTCCAAAGCCAGCCGAGCGGGGTTTTCGATTGAGCGAGGAACCGCTCTGCCGTTCATAAGGACAGATGCCCACATAAGCGGCAAGTTGTTTGGGATTTAAGGTTTTAGTAAACCCTTGCGTATGAACCAGCAGATAACTGGAGAAGACCCACCCCACTCCCGGTATGGACATTAGCAGTGTCATGGTATGATGCATGCCAGGATGGCGCTTGATAAGGTCTTTCATGGTTTGATCAATTCGTTTGATTTGTTCTTTGAAATGTTGCATCAGGGAGGCATAAGCCGTTTCGGCCACTTGGTTGCGGTAGTGTTTTCGTTCAATCGCTTTGAGAGCATTTTGTTGAGCGGTCAATTGTTTAACTAATTGTTCCCGCGTAGAGAGCAATACAGTGATGTATTCAACGATCTCCTCAGGGGCCTTCCAAAGGTGCAGCCGATCGTGAAATCGATGAGCATATTCAGCAATTTTCTCGGCATCTCGGCGATCATTCTTACGTAACTGATGGGCAAACGCTTGCGCGACTTGTTGGGGCGGTTCGACGGCCAGACTAAACCCGGCATGATGGAGGTAATAACATAAAGCTTCTCCATAAACGCCCGTGGCTTCCATACAGATGATGCTGGATGCCGGATGAATCTGATGTGTGGTTAACCACCGCAGCAGGGTTTCGAACCCATCCGGATTATTGCTGGTTTCCATGCTCGAACCTTGATAAATAGCTACCGACAGTGTGGACGCTGAAATATCCACGCCAACCATGTTTTGATGTGCCATGGAATAACTCCTGATGTTAGGATAAGTAAACAACCAGCGTGGATGAACTTGACTCCATTATTAGCTTTTAGACGGATGTTCTATTTAGTTTTGTCCACATCATGACAGGGCCTGATTCGAAGTTTAGGCTGCTTACCTAGAGCCGCCATAGGCTTATATCTGTCATGGGTTGTCATGATTACAAAAGTTTTTCACATTTTAACATTGTTCACAAAATTGTTCACAAAAAGAAAAAAGAACCAAAAAAGAAAAAATACGACGACGACATGCTTCGCTGCATTCTTAATAATCTAATGGAGCACGTCGAGAAGTGACTCAGTAGAAATGAAGTTGTCAGTTCTCGACACGCTCGAACTGACGCGCTATTGGAGCGCCGAAAACCAATGCACCAAAATTTCATGTTGATTAAATAAATCCGTTTCGCGCTGGCTCTGCACGTACATGATTTCCATAATGCTTCCGCTGATGATCGGAATACGTAAATTATCGCTGGTCTGCATCGGCAGAATTTCCACCAGCGCCGCAATCAAAGCGCCGGTCAATCGAATGGCAAACGGCACATACGGAAAAACAAAACTCACGGCAATGGACACTACGGCAAAGGCCAGCGATCCTTCGATCGTTTTGCCGAATAAACGCGTCCGTCCGAATTTTTTGCCGATGACCGCTGCAAAGCCGTCTCCGAAGACCAGGAACAACAAACACAAAATTGCAATTTCCTTGTGAAAAATCATGATCACGAGGAAGGAAGAAATGAGCAAAAAAGTCGCGCCGGAATAGCCGGTTTTTTCTTCATCGCGCAACAAACTCCCGAAAATTTTATCGAATATTTCGTTAAACCGTGAGCTGTAGAAACGAAGATATTCCGTGACGATGGCGATGCCCAGCAAACTTCCGATCGTGATCATCGATGTCATGTAATCGGTCAGATAATATCCGATAGGAATTCCTGCGGATAAAAAATGAAATCCTTTCCGTTTCAATTCATTCACATAATGCCGGCTGGCATTGTTCGGGGGAATCGGGTCGATTTCCGTTTGGTCGTGGCGCATAATCTCCTGCAATTGGCTGCAATATAATGTTCGTGTGGGAGAAAATCTATTGCTTAATTGAGGTTCGTTGCGATGATGCGCAAAATACGGAATTGATTCTCATGAGGAATATCAATACATTGAGCGGAATTTTTTTAAATTATTTTCATAATCATGGCTGATACCAACGAACTTAATATTCTTCGGGAAGCCGCTGTTTCGGCGGCATTTGAAGCGGGTAAACTGACGCTCCGGTATTTTCAAACGTCTTCGTTGCAGGTTGAAATCAAAGCGGATCAATCGCCCGTTACAATCGCGGACAAAGGAGCGGAGGAATTGATCGTACGCTTTATTCAAAAACATTTTCCCGATCATTCCATTCTCGGAGAAGAATTCGGTGAAATCAAGGGCAGTGGACACTATCGTTGGATTATCGATCCGATCGACGGAACGAAATCTTTTGTACACGGCGTGCCGTTTTATGGAACGATGATCGGAATCGAAGACGTGCGCATCAAGGATGCGGTTGTCGGCGTTGTTCATTTTCCGGCGTTGGGCGAAATGCATTGGTCTGCTCGCGGCTTAGGCGCGCATTGTAATGGGCGGCGCTCGAGAGTTTCAGAAATTAATCGGATCAGTGATGCCGTGTTGCTGTTGACGGATATCCGTCACGCGCAGTCTCACGTTAAAGCCACAGCCTATCAAAAATTATTGAATGAATGTCAATTTACCCGGACGTGGGGCGACTGTTATGGACACATGATGGTGGCGACCGGACGGGCGGAAATTATGCTGGATCCGAAAATGAATTTATGGGACGTAGCCGCGCTGAAGCCGATCATTGAAGAAGCCGGTGGAAAATTTTTTGACTGGAATGGACGGAATGAATTACGGATCGACGACGCGGTTGCGTGTAATGCCGAATTGGCGAGTGAAATACTTAAATACTTAAAAGATTGAACGAGCAATGACAAATCAAAAGTCAAAAGTAAAAGTAGTTTTTGACTTTTGATTTTTTACTTTTAAACATTCGAAATGGTGAGATTATTTTCATTGGAGCGATTCTATGGCTTTTGATATACGAGAAATTCTTGAAACGGTACGCATGACGGAAGTCGAACATTTCGACATTCGCACGACGACGATGGGAATTAGTCTTCGCGATTGTTCGACCGGCGATGCGCGAACCACGATTGAAAAAATTTATAACAAAATCTGCCGTACGGCGGAAAAACACGTAGCGACGGCCAAAGAAGTGGAGATGAAATACGGGATATCGATTGCCAACAAACGTATTTCGATTACGCCGGTTTCTATTCCGTGCGATTTTTTTACTCCGGCGGAATTTGTCCAGCTCGCACGCCGTTTGGATGACGCGGCGGCGAATGTAGGCGTAGATTTTCTGGCTGGTTTTTCCGCGCTCGTGCAAAAAGGATTTACAAACGGTGACAAAGCGCTGATTGAATCGATTCCTGAAGCGATCGGTACGACGCAGCGCGTGTGTTCCTCGATCAATGTCGGGTCGACCAAAGCCGGCATCAACATGGACGCAATTATTGCCGTAGCGAAAGTAATCAAAGATCTTGCGGAACGCACGGCGTCCGAAGGGGCGATCGGCTGTGCGAAATTCGTCGTGTTTTGCAACGCGGTGGAAGATAATCCGTTTGTCGCGGGCGCATTTCACGGCGTGACAGAACCGGAAACAGTAATCAACGTTGGCATCAGCGGGCCGGGCGTGGTTTTGCATGCGATCAAAGAAGCGCCGAATGCGGATCTCGGCGAACTGTCGGAAATTATCAAACGGATGACGTTTAAAATCACGCGCGCCGGTGAATTGATCGGACGTGAAGTAGCGCGTCTGCAAAATGTGGAATTTGGCATCGTGGATCTTTCGCTCGCGCCCACGCCTGCGCCGGGCGACAGCATTGCCGATATTTTGGTTGCGATGGGATTGGAGGACGTCGGCGCCTGCGGCACGACCGCTGCGCTCGCCATGTTGAACGATGCGGTGAAAAAAGGCGGGCTCATGGCGTCCTCGTACGTCGGCGGATTAAGCGGGGCGTTTATTCCCGTGAGCGAAGACCAGGGTATGATCGCCGCCGTCGAAAAAGGAAATTTGAGTCTGGAAAAATTAGAAGCCATGACGTGCGTGTGTTCCGTCGGCCTCGACATGGTAGCCGTGCCGGGCGATACGCCGTGGGAAAATATTGCCGGCCTCATCGCGGATGAATCCGCCATCGGCATGATCAACAATAAAACAACGGCGGTGCGAATTATTCCCGTTCCGGGAAAAAAAATCGGCGATTCCGTCGACTACGGAGGTCTTTTAGGTAAAGCGCCGATTATGCCGATCCGGAATTTATCATCGATGAAATTTATCACACGCGGTGGACGCATTCCCGCTCCGACGCAAGGCTTGACGAATTAATTCACAGCAGTGAACGCAAAGATTATAGGGAATTTAAAAAAAACCGATACGGATAATTTGCGATAACGGAAATGATTTAAAAAAATGTGCCGTTATTGTTTTTGTATTAGATCGTCTAATGTTTTGTGTTTTTTTGTGGCCTATTTCTAAGTGTCTTAGTGTTGAGGTGATTTTATGAAAACGAATCGCAGAGATTTTTTAAAACATTCAGCTATTGCCGGAGCGAGTTTGGTAATGCCGAAGATCGCGGTCGTGGAAGATATTTTTGAACAACAAAAATCGTTTAAACCTGTCGCCATCTCCAGTGCGAATGGCCTCAAAGCGACGGCAAAGGCGATGGAGTTGATCCGGCAAGGCGCGGATGCGTTGGATGCAGTCATCGCCGGAGTGAATATCGTCGAAGACGATCCGGACGACATGAGCGTCGGTTACGGCGGGCTACCCAATGAGGAAGGCGTGGTCGAACTGGATTCCTGCGTGATGCACGGACCGTCATGCCGCGGAGCCGGGGTCGCATCGCTGCGTAACATCAAAAATCCATCGAAAGTTGCGAAAGTCATCATGGAACGTACCGACCACGTTTTGATCGTTGGCGACGGGGCGTTGCGATTTGCGAAAGCGCACGGATTCAAAGAAGAAGACCTGCTTACCGATCGTGCGCGGGAAGTGTGGCTGAAATGGAAAGAAAACCTGAGCACGGAAGACGATTGGCTGCCGCCGCACACGATCGACGATAAGGGCATCGGACAATCATTACAAAATTTTTTCCGACTGACCGGTACGATCAATTGCAACGCGGTAGACAGTTTCGGCAATCTTTCCGGCGTGACGACGACGAGCGGTCTTGCTTTTAAAATTCCGGGCCGCGTCGGCGATTCGTCGATTCTCGGCGCGGGATTATATGTGGACAATCTCGTCGGAGCAGCAGGTTCGACCGGACGTGGCGAAGCAAACTTACTCAATTGCAGCAGTGTCATGATCGTAGAATACATGCGCCAGGGTAAATCGCCGGAAGAGGCTTGTCTCATGGCGTGTCAACGAATCGTCGATCACACGAAAGAAGCGCGACTGCTCGATGACGATAAAAAGCCTAAATTCGACGTCAAGTTTTACGCGATCAATAAAAAAGGAGAATATGGCAGCGCTTCGATCTGGAGCGGCGCGCAGTACTCGATTAATACGGGCGAAAAAGACAGCGTTCTGAAAAGCAGCGCGTATTTATATAAGAGGAAATCCTGATGACGGCAAAAAAATTTTTTTGGGCCGCACGAATTGTCATTGCCGCTACTTTTATTTTCTCTGCCGTGGCCAAGCTTCTATCTCCGGGATTATTTGAAATTACGCTGATCGATCAGGGAATTTTTTCAGACCGCGCGGCAGCAGCTTGGGCCGCCCGTTTTCTGATTGCGGCTGAATTGGCGATCGGATTGCTCTATCTTCAAAAACATTATCTCAAAACGATTGTTTCTCTTGTGACGGGGATAATGTTGTCCGGCTTTACTGTGCATTTGTTGTATCTGGCGATTAAAGGTGATGGCGCGGATTGCGGCTGTTTCGGTAAGCTACTGGCGATGTCGCCGATCGAGTCGATCGTAAAAAATATCGTTTTGTTGATGCTGGTTTATTTTGTATTTCGTAAAGCGGAAACCGTTCACCATTCATGGAAAATTCCGGCGGCTATTTTATTTATATCAGTAGTTTGTGTTTGGACATGGGCGCCGGTAAAAACCGTGGATGATTTTGTTTTCAAAAACTATACGAATTTTGAGGAACGAGGCCGCGTCGATCTGGCCGAAGGTGAAAACCTGATTTGTATTTTCAATCTGGATTGTGAACATTGCCAGGCTGCCGCGCGCGAATTGACGGAAGCACGCAAAGCTTCCAAAATTCCGGAATCCTATATTTTATTTTTCAGCGAAGAAGGCATTTCTGTCGATTCGTTTTTTACCATAGCCGGTGCACGTTATCCCTACCACATGGTCAGCGCGGAGGAGTTTTTCAGTTTCATTGGTAACGCACCGCCGCGAATTTATTGGCTGAAAGAAGGACGCATTGAAAAATATTGGGATGCAGGATTTACCTTCCATTTGAGGGAAACCTTTAAATAAATTCACAGCATACAGATGAAAACTGATGTTGAGAATTCTCACGGAAAATCTTATTCGTGCGCCACAAAAAGCTTTACAAGGACGAACTCTTAATTTTATTTTAAAAAATCAGTGAAAATCAGCTTCATCCGTTTTATCTGTGTCTCAGTATTTAAATCATAATTTGAGGGAGTTTCTCGCATGCTCGCACAAGTTCTATCGGCCACCACGTTTGGAATCGATGCTTACATTGTCAAAGTAGAAGCGCATCTGGAAGGCGCGGCGCCGGCGTTTATCACCGTCGGATTGCCGGACGGCGCGGTGAAAGAAAGCCGCGAGCGGGTGAATGCCGCGATCAAAAATTCCGGCCTGCAATTTCCCATCAAACGTATTACGATTAATCTTGCGCCGGCCGATATCCGGAAGGAAGGTTCCGCTTTCGATTTGCCGATTGCGATCAGCATTCTCGCGGCCAATGGCCAGATCCAATCCGATAAACTCGATCGGTTTTTGATTCTGGGTGAACTCGCGCTGGACGGGAGTTTACGGCCGATTACCGGCGCATTGTCCATAGCCGTCAAAGCGAAATTGGAAAATTTACGCGGAATTATTCTGCCGGCGGAAAATGCCGGCGAAGCCGCGATGACGGAAGGATTGGAAGTATTTCCGGTAACTAATTTGTACGAAACTGTCGCCTTGCTTAACGGCGAAAAATCTGTGCCGCAGCACCGCGTCGACATGGATTCGATTTTTAGTACGACGAATCATTATCATGTTGATTTTCAGGACGTGAAAGGACAGGAACATGCCAAACGCGCTTTGGAGATTGCGGCGGCGGGCGGGCACAATATCATCATGATCGGACCTCCGGGGAGCGGAAAAACCATGCTGGCCAAACGCCTTCCGACGATTCTGCCCGATCTGACACTCGACGAAGCGCTGGAGACGACGAAGATTCACTCCGTGGCCGGCATGTTGCCCGGGAACGAGCCGCTCATTACAACGCGGCCTTATCGTTCTCCGCACCACACCATTTCCGATGCCGGTTTAATCGGCGGCGGACATATTCCCAAACCCGGCGAGGTGAGTTTAGCGCATCACGGTGTATTATTTCTCGATGAATTGCCGGAATTTAAAAAAAATGTACTGGAAGTTATGCGCCAGCCGCTCGAAGAC
>JABWBZ010000194.1 GCA_013359335.1 bacterium | reverse complement strand
CTCGTTTTTACATTTACCAGATCCGGCGCTGAAAGTTATGAGAACATTACGATGACGCGCGTCAAAGGAAGTTGATGCTTGGCATTTTCGTTAAATTTTAATTTTAAAAACCGATTTTTAGTATCAAGCGCTGAAGTAGAATGCAACTTCTGAAATTGAATAACGTTAATACCTCACATTTCAAATAATTTTAACGTAAAAGATCTATGAAAATTACATTACTTGCTTTTTTGTTGTCTTCTACAACCTGTTTTACACAAATCCAATATGGTAATAACTCTTCGGCTGGACATTATACGTCCATCAACGGTATTCAAATGTATTATGAAATTTACGGGAGTGGCGCACCGTTGGTATTGTTGCATGGGAACGGCGGCTCGATTACCGGTCACACTAAACGCATCGAGTATTTTTCAAAAGATTACAAAGTGATTGCCATCGACAGCCGTGCGCATGGCCGATCAATCGACACGGTTTCGACTTTGACGTATGAAATGATGGCGAAAGATATTCACGATTTGTTGGATACGTTGCATGTTGACTCCGCGTATATTTGGGGACAAAGCGATGGAGGTATTCTGGCGTTGCTGCTGGCCATTCACTATCCTGGAAAGGTTCGAAAGGCGGCCGGTTATGCGATCAATCTTCGTCCGGATACAACAGCCGTGGTGCCTGAAATTGCTCTGTGGGCTGAAGGGATGTTCAAGAATGCCAAGAGTACAAAAGAAAAACAATTGATGAATCTCCTCAAAAATCATCCGCACATTCCGGTTTCAGATTTACGAAAAATTACTGCTCCGTTTATGGTCATGATGGGCGACAGGGATGTCATACGTTTTGAACATTCGATTGAAATGTTCAAAAACATTCCACAAGGATTTTTATTCGTTATGCCCGGATCAACGCACTTTGGCGTGTACGAACATCCCGCATGGTTTAACATGGTAGTTGGTGATTTTTTTCGTCACCAATTTTCAACCACTACATCTTTGGAAATATTCAAGAAATTTGCCCGGTGATTCCAACAAACAGAAGGCATCTTCAGTTTCTTGAGCGGTCTTACTTCCCGAAAGACATCCTGAAATAAAAATATAACTTGATTTACCCTGCCGGAGGTGGTATCTTTTATTAATCCATTCTGCTTCGTTTACGGATAATTTTTAATTTTTTTGGAGGAGCTGAATGAAATCAAAATTGCCCCACCTGAAAATACCCGTCGTACGTTATTATCTGGTTCATCTCTATACAGAATTTCCTCTACAATCTTCTCCTTTTACCAACATTTTTGCCTCGTTTGCTCAAACTGAATATTCGCAACTTTTCCTGACTGAAGTATCTACTTTCCAGCAGAAAGAAACTAAAAAAACGCATCGATTCAACAGCAAATCGAGTTTGCCGCTCGATCAATTCGAAACCGTCGATACATTTACGATTGAATTAGACAATCAATCTTTTTTGGAAATGGTTGTGCTGGAGTATAAAGACCTTCCCGGAGATTCTGTTTTGGCTGATTTATCGGAAGAATTGATCGAATCGTTTGAGATCATTTATTTATTCGCCAAAGGCGCTATTTATCCAGGTATTCACCGCCTCGAAATGCTGATTGACAGCGGTATTACAGCGATGGTGCCCGTGCGTGAATTTTTATCGCGCGTACTGCCGGACAAGCTTAAAATCAATATTCTGGCCGAATACCAGTTAATGAACTTTGATGAAAAACCCGAAGATTACATCGATTTTAATCTTATTTGGTTCTTAGGAAAAATGGACTTGCCCAGCGTCGATAAATTTTTGCAGGAAGAAGAATTGCGGATGCAGGAACATGAAACGTCATTCGACGATGCGGAAGAAGAAACGGAAGGGCAAGATCAATCGGTCGAAGATACTGCTGAGCCTTGGAAAGAAAAGGAACCTGAGTTTTCCGAAAACGAATCCAATTCCGACCCCATCGACCGTACGATCAAAATCGAATTGGAAAACGAACTCAAAAAATTTTATCTCGCGGAAATGCGCTTTTTTACGCGTGTAGTCGGCGTGCGGCATTACGACGTTAATTTGGACGACCTTTCCGAAAGCTCGCGCGTGATGCTCGTTCCCGAGCCTGGCAATCCGCACGATCCTTTTGCCGTCTCCGTTCAAACTTCCGAAGGTAAAATGATCGGCTATCTTAAAAAAGAGCTATCCGAAATCATGTACGACGAAATTCGGAAAGGCGTTTTATACCGCGCAACACTTGCCAAAGTATTGCCGGAAATGCTCGACTCCAATTCACGCGTCAACCTGATGATCGAAAAAGTCATGTATCATTTTAATTGAGTGCCATAAACCGCTCCTACCTTTTATATTTTATTTCATGCAAGACATTTTATCGAATGCCGTCGAATATGCCAGGACATTCATTCGCCGCGGCAAAGTAGCGACGTACATTCCAGAATTAGCCAAGGCAAATCCGGATCATCTGGGCGTTTGCGTGCACACAGTCGACGGACAGACCCACACAGCCGGTGACATTGCCATCCCGTTTACGATTCAAAGCATTTCAAAGATTTTTTCTTTGACGTATGTAATCAATCACTTCGGGCAAAAAAAATTATTGAATCACATCGGGCTGGAACCGAGCGGCAACCCGTTTTATTCGCTGGTGCAATTGGAATACGAAGATGGAAAACCGCGCAATCCTTTCATCAATGCCGGTGCCATTGCCGTAACAAGCTTGATTGAAGGAGCTTCTGCCGCTGAAAAATTTGATCGCTTGCTCGAATTCATCAAAAAAATTTCAGGCAATTTCGATCTCACCATGGATGAAACCATTTATCGTTCGGAGTATCAGACCAGTCATCGTAATCGAGCTGTCGGACATTTTATGAAACATTTCGGCAAAATCGATGGCGACGTGGATGCCGCTGTGGATGCGTATTTCCGGCAATGTTCAATCGTGATGACATGCGAAGAATTGGCGCACGCATGTATTTTTCTTGCCAACGATGGCAAAAACAGCAATTCTGATCAAATGATCACGACAACGGATACGGTAAAATTCGTCAATGCGATGATGACGATGTGCGGGCTATATGACGGTTCTGGAGCTTTTGCCTGTCGCGTCGGTTTGCCGGGTAAAAGCGGCGTTGGCGGCGGCATTGTCGCCGTCGTTCCCGGTGAAATGACGATTGCGACGTTCGGACCAGCACTCGATGAAAAGGGCAACAGCATCGGCGGTATTAAAATTCTTGAGAACGTATCCCACGATTTAGGTTTGTCATTATTCGGATAAAATTGCCACAGAGACCCTGAGATCACGAAGATTTTTTAATAGTTGCAAAATTGCAAAGCGACTTCCCGCTAAATGGGTGTTTTTAATTAAAATTTTTCTCTGTGCCTTTGTGCCTCCGTGGCATTAATCGGATTATTATGAAATTTCAATCTATCGGCGGCGGCAAACATATCGGAGCCAATTGTCATTTTCTCCAGCTCGATCGGATTGGTATGCTGCTCGATGCCGGAATGCATCCAGCTCGATACGGTCATGAATCCCTTCCATCATTCGATTTTGTCCGCGATCATTTAATTGATGCGATCCTTATTACGCATTGCCATCTCGATCATATTGGAGCGCTTCCGATGGCCATTAAGAATCTTCCGCATTCCCGCATTTTCATGACGTACGCTTCGAGTTTTCTTTATTCCACGTTGTTGCACAATACCGTGACGGTCATGAGGCTGCTCAAAGAGGAAAAAGACATTCTTGAATATCCGTTATATTCGCACGAAGACGTGGATCTCGTTTCGTACATTGTTCAAGGAATGAAATTTGAAAAATCATTCAAAATTTACGGACATGAAAATACTCATGAAGGTATTGAAGGAAAATGGTATCCGGCGGGACACACGCTAGGCGCGGGAGGATTGTATTTGCATGCCCGTGAAGGACGTCTGTTCTATACCGGAGACACGTCGGCATCGAATCAATTTCTAATTCGAGGGGCGATCGAACCGAAAGATCCGGTTGACATCCTGATTTCGGAATGTACGCTTGGCGCCAATGAAGAAGCCGAATCGATCAAGCGGAAACAGGAAGTTCAAACATTAATAAAAATTCTTAACGAAACTTTTAACAAAAAGGGAACGGTGTTGATTCCTGCATTCGCGTTGGGAAAAACGCAGGAGATGTTGTGGCTCGTCAATAATCTGAAACAACGAAAGCTCATTCCGGACGTGGATATTTACGTTTCCGGAATGGGGCGCGCTATTGCGCGGATTTACGATCTCACGATCGAATACAGCCATCGCGTCGACGACCAATATTTTTTTGACGACGTGGAATTCAGCGTGATCGATCAGCAGGATACGCTGTCGCACGGATTGTGGTTAAAAAGGCCTTCCGTCATTATTGCCAGTTCCGGCATGATGCATGAAAATACGCCGTCGTACTGGCTCGCTTATAAAATGATGCGTGAGCCGCACCATACGATTTGTTTTGTAGGTTATACCAGTCCCGATTCGGCGGCGCACGTCGTTGCTCACAGTAAAAAACATGAATCGATTGTTTTACCCGGTTTGAGCGAGTCCGTGCCAAGACATTGCCGAATTGAACGCGTGCACTTCAGCGGCCATTCAACGCGGCAGGAAGTTTTAAAAACGATTCAAAACATTAATCCTAAAAAATTAATTCTAGTGCACGGCGGCAATGACGCAGCTTTGGAATGGATGAACAAACAAGTCACAGACTGGAACAATAAAATCGAAGTGATGACACCGGAAATTGGACAAACGATAGAGTTATAGTCTTAGAGCTTTGAACCACCGTGACAAAGCTACTCAAATTCGAAAATTTTTCTTGAGCTTCCCAGATCCTTAGCCGCGGGCGTCAAGCGCGCATTTTTTGGAACCCAGATTTTTTTCTTCGCCTGAATGGCCTTCCACACGTGAGCTTCCGTGATCAAAACAAATTGATTGTTTCCTTTCAAAGTCAAATCGATTTCCAAAAATCTTGACGGCAATTTTTCTGCGATGGACGGTGACAGTTCGGCTGTTTTTGCAGCCGCCGCTGAAACGACATAAACCGAGTCATTTTCTTTCAGTAGAGCGCCGGCTGCTTCTTCTTTGCTTAAAATAAAAAAGCCTTTTTCAAGAGTTGACACAAGCCGAACATCGCCGAAAATAGTCGGTCTTGCCGTGTTCACCGCGACGAACACTGTTGTGGAAAAATCTAGGCCAAGCGATTTTAATTCTTCGCCATTTACAAATAATGTTCTTGGAATAAGTTGAAGTTTCCCTGAAAAATTAATTTCTTTGTTGCGGAAAACCAGTTTAAGGGTAAGGTTCAAAAACCCAAGGTCTTTAGGAGTGATGATAGTTGATCCGTCGATCCGTAGCCTTTGTGCATCGGCGGGAGTCAATTCAAGCAGGTTTTGGTCGGCCACGGTAATTTTATCAATAGTAATAGCTGATGAACCGTTTTGAATGACGACGTTTTCACCATAAAGATTTTTCGTTTCACCGAAGAGATTGGAATAATCTTTTCGGTTCAGATACAAATGTGAATCGATGATTCTGACCGGAAAATAACGCACGGAACGAAGACCTGCTGCAAGTTGGAAATAATTTTAAATTTTTGTATTTTACCAAAAAATTAATCAGTATTCAATTACCATTTTCAAATGCGAAAAAACCAAATCGTCGTGGCGGCGAATCAGCGAACCGAGCGTTTGGATGCTTTTCTGTCGAGACAAATTGAGAATATTTCACGTTCCCGCGTCCAGCAATTGATCGATTTGCACATGATCCTTGTCAACCAGAAAGTCGTGCCGAAGTCGTATAAAATTCGTCCCAAAGACGTTATTGATGTAACGTTGCCGCTGCCGGAAAAAGTAGAAGCGCAAGCCGAGGATATTCCGATCAAAATAATTTATGAAGATAAGGATATTTTAATTGTCAACAAATCTGCTGGAATGGTTGTGCACCCGGCATTTTCAAATTATACCGGAACGCTGGTCAATGCGCTGCTGCATCATATCAAAGATTTATCGGGAATCAATGGCGAGATTAGGCCTGGGATCGTCCACCGTATCGACAAAGACACGAGCGGATTGTTGCTGGTGGCCAAACACGATAAAGCGCATCGCTATTTAAGTAGTTTATTTCGCGCTCATAAAATTGACCGTGAATATTGGGCGATTGTATGGGGAAAATTGAAAAATAAAAAAGGAAAGATTGAAGGCGCAATTGGGCGGAGTTCGAAAGACCGAAAAAAATTTGCCGTAACGACGGATGGAAAACACGCCGTCACGCATTATGAAGTCATCGAAAACTTTGATTTCTTGAGTTTGATTCGTTTACATCTGGAAACCGGCCGTACGCATCAGATCCGAGTTCACATGGCTCACCTTGGGCATCCGGTTTTTGGCGATAAAACGTACGGCGGCGATAATGTCAATTTATCAGGATCGGAAAAAAAGAAGCGTCAAACGGTTGAAAATCTTTTGTCACTAATGCCGCGACAGGCTTTGCATGCTAAAACATTAGGGTTTAT
>JABWBZ010000008.1 GCA_013359335.1 bacterium | reverse complement strand
CGACTTCGGTAATGGTACCGGAATTCACATCGACATAACGCAGGCGAAGTTTTTTATCCGCCCACATGATTTTTTTACTGTCCGGCGACCAATAAATCGTGTAGTAATACGTATCGGCGCCTTTCGTCACTTGCGTCGGTTTACCTTTGCCGTCTTGCGGAACGATGTAGATTTCATTTTCACCCGATGCGTCGGAAATGTAGGCGATCCATTTTCCGTCCGGTGACCATTTCGAACTGCGCTCGTGCACGCCGGAACTATTAGTCAGATTCCGTGTCGGTCCATTTTTGGCCGGAACGGTGAAAACTTCTCCGCGAGCGCCGAAAAGCGCACGTTTGCCGTCGGGTGAAACTTCATAATTCGTTACGCTCTTACTGACATTGAGCAACTCGCCGCGACCGGATGAAAAATCTTCTAAAATGACAATCGGTACTTTCGTAGCTTTTTCGGTTGCAATGTCGATTCGATAAATATATCCGCCGAGTTCGAATACGATCGCGTCTTTACTCATCGAAGGAAATTTGATGTCGAAATCGGTGAAGGTTGTCAGTTGTTTGGTTTGTTTCGTTGCAAGATCGTAGACAAATAAATTAAAACGTTTGGAATCGTCGCGGTCGGAAATGAAATAAATTTTTTGGCCGATCCACATCGGGTATAAATCCGACGCGTCGTTGTTCGTGATGTTTTCAACGGTCTTGGCCGTAAAATCAGCGATCCAAATATCGTCCGCCATCCCGCCGCGATACCGTTTCCATGTACGAAATTCACGGAAGATCCGGTTGTATGCCATTTTTTTATCATCGGCCGAGAACGAGCACCAGCCGCCGCGCGGCACGGGCAATTGACTCGGCATCTGGCCGTCGGTGGAAACTGAAAATAATTGCCCGACAAAGTCATTGAACGAAATCATGCGCGACCTGAAAATAATTTCCTGCGTCGTATTTTTCCACGTCATGACGATATTATTCGGGCCCATGCGGTCGGAAACATCGTCGCGCCCGAGCGTCGCCGTGAAAGTCAGGCGTTTCGGAACGCCGCCCTCGGCCGGCATTAAATAAACTTCCGTATTGCCGTCATACTGGCCGGTAAATGCCAGCGATTTACCATCCGGCGAAAAACGCGGAAACATTTCATACCCTTCGTGATTCGTCAGTTTACGCGCCACACCGCCTGCAACGGAAACCGTATACAAATCTCCCGCGTACGTAAAAACAATCTGATTGCCATTCGTCGCCGGGAATCGCATCAGGCGCGCTTCCTGTCCTGTCGTCTGAGCAAATGCTGTCCAAACACACACAAACAGCAATCCCACGACTCTTAGAATTCGTAGAGTTTTCATAACTGCCTCATTTAAATATCCGTTGGAATTAATTAGACTAGCTCTAGACTTGCTTCAAAAGAGCGGCTGAATATAAGAATTTTCAACCAAAAATGACAAGGTGAAAAGCAGGGAATCTTCAATTAAACATCTTCCAGATCAATCCCACGCGAATCTGCTGAGGCGTCACGTCGTAGCCGTCCAGGAGAGAATTTCATAATGTTGCTCGAAAAGTTGCTCGAAAACGATTGGAAATGAAAATTCATTTTTCGCCTACCCGAAAAGACGGTTTTTTTTTGTTTTCTTGCCAACTCAAGCTTTAACTGACCCGTTCAGATAAAAATCGTAGAAATTTAATCGAAAAAAATTCCATCGATTTTTATGGAAAAATGAGCGCTTTCGTGTCTTATTTATGAAAGACAGGTCAGAAGCCTGTTTTCCCTATCGAACATCCCTCCTCTTCCTTCTCGACCCAAAGGAAGTTGAATAAAAACGCTCCTGTCTGACCCGCTGGGGCGTAGTTGATGAAATGTTCACTTTGAACATTTCAAGAAGTTGATTGGTCCTTTTGATTTTAAATGTATCAAAGGACTGAGTGTTTTAATTCTTAATTAAGGAGTACTAAAACGATGAGTCCTTAAAACAGGGTCTTTAACGCGGTCAAATAAATCACAAAAAAAATTATTTAATGCCTCTCGGTGGATTTGACTTAAACTGAAAAACAGTAGGAGTAATGCATGTTTGATAACAGGTTTTTAAAATTACTTGTGAAAGTACTGTCGGTCGCCTTTATCGTAGCCTTATTCGCGTGCGACAGCGAAAACTCAGAACAAATAACGCTTGATAAAACTCCCGGCGTCGACAATTTATCTTCCGGTGAAGCGCATCAATATCTGGAAGTCCTTTCTCAGAAAATTACTTCGAGTAATTCATCGGATGGGCTCTTAAAATCGGCTCATTCGGGAAGATTATTCAAGCAAGAGACTTTCAACAAACTCATGAAGTTTGAAAAGCTCAGCGGTTCCGAAGTATTGCCGGATGTGCCGGAGCAAATCATGGTGGATGGCAAACCGCATCGTATTCATTTCGAATCGTTTAATTGCAATCAACTCGGGAAGCTGTCCAAACCATTGGAAGGCGATGGCCCGATCCTCGGCGTCTACGTCGATCCGGCAAGCTATTTTGACGGCGTCTCCGATCACGTCGATTATCCCGTTCAGATTCTTTCATTTGAAAATGGCGAATACGTCACGACGACCGAGACATGGTCGCATCCGTATGCCGCCGACAACGACTTAATCGACGACAAACTCAATAGCGCCATCGATGCCATGAAAGCCGGCCTGACGTATCCGGTATTTGCGCTTACCATCGAGGAGATAAGCGATGAATCCGATGACCGCGATCAACTCGGCAAATCGACGGCTATGGGTTATCTCGCATTCAGGGCTGTGTGGCTCAAAACCGAACGTGACGGCTCTACTGACGAGGAATTCGAAGTGTGGTGGGGACCGGAAAGCGGATATCTTTACAACGCTAAAAAATTCGACGGCGGAAAGTACAACGAACCGGCCACCGGCCAATCTGTAAGATATCCCGACGTCGATCACAAAAATCATTGGTATAATGCGCAAGACAATGTGGATCCCTATGTAACCATTGGACTCGTGGCGTTGGATAATACGACGGCCATGGCGGTAGCGCCTTGGGAAGACGATCAGTCGGCCGGAAAAATCGCCCGTTTCAATTGGATAACCGATCCGACTGGCAATCGTTTTGTTTCAAAACTGTATACGGATATTTTCAACGCCGGCAGCAATGCCGTGGACGATGACAAATATCTGCGTACGGATTTTGATGAAGCCGCCGTACTCGACGAAGACGATCCATACGCCGAAAGCCCGCTGTATAACCTGACATACACAAATGTTGTAGCACTTACAGGTAATAGAGCTTATTCTTTTGATACGGATTTTGCCACCAATCATCCTCTAGGGGATATAAGGTGGATATTTAGGCTTAAATAATTCATCCTTAACTTGACCAAAAAACCACCACCGAGAGGTTTTTTTGTTAATTTATGTTACAAAAAGGATTTCAATAATGATGTTCAATAAAGTTCTATTCTTTTTTTTGCTATTTCTCGTTTCCTGCAGTTCTTGTATGAAAGAAGAAACAAAAACAAGTGATTCATTATTAGATCATGAATATGATGTAGTCATGGGCATCCTTGCGCCTGATAGTGCTGTAAATTTTTCCCGCGGCTATCCTACAGAAGTGTTTGTTGGACGAATGATTCCCACTGATATTCGCAATATCTTCTTCGTGGAAGGTATGCAGGATACGGTGTTACAAAGGCTGATGATTACAACGAGAAACTGGTATATAAACTACTATGAATATGATTCGACGGCAAAGGTATCTATACAGAATAATAATCAAAACGTGACTCTTACGTATACGGGAAGAGGTATCTATAGGGATATCAATAACGAACTTAAACTAAAATCCCAGGAGTTATATTCATTAAAAATTCTTAAAGAAGATGGGCGTGTATTTACATCTAACACGACAATTCCAGGCAATACTTTTATTGATTCAATTAGCAATATGGATGCTGATCAGGATACATTTTATGCAATTCCTGACTCAAATTCGAATTGGCAATATGACTGTAAAATTACAGCAACTCCTGAGCCTTCTTATTGCGTAGAAATAATGAAATGGGCAAATGTACCGTTTGCAGTACATGTTTACTTATTTCAAGATGAATTAAGCATTTGGGGTAGTTTTCTAGACAGTAGAAATGATCCTCCTTACCCTCCAATTTCAACGATATACTTAAAACAAGAAATTCGTTCAATCAATTTAGATTTAGGCATTTTTGAGCATCCTGCCGGTTCGTCATATTCTTTACGATTTCTTGTACGTCTAGATAGCCTTACGAATTTCCCTATTGAACAGCGATCGAACATCGTATCAAGTAAAGAAAATGACGACGTGGCGGGCGTCTTCGGCGCGTATAACGCGACGAGAAAGGAATATGTTGTGATCGATGCGACGGCGGGAATGGGGAAAAGAAAGAAGAACAAGTAATGAAATTTAATTAAAGTTTAGAATCAAATTTTTCAATTAAACATCTTCCAGATCAATCCCACGCGAATCTGTTGAGGCGTTACGTCGTAGCCGTCGAGGAGAGTAAAACGGGCGCGCAGGAAATTCTCCGCTTCGTAGAATATTTGCAAATCGCCGATCCTCGCCGTAATACGGGTATTGAAAATCCAGCCGCCACGCGCACGCCGGGGCGTATTGAAATAAACCTGCGGCGCGTCCTGAAAAGTAAAACCGGCGTGTGAACTGAAATACATCGCATTGAGCAAACCGGTCATAATCAGGTTCTTGTTGATGAATGCCATCTCGCCATAACCCGATAAATACGTTCGATAGGGCGGCAAGCCGCTGCGGATCGCTTCCGTACCTGTAAAAAACGACTGACGCGCGGTAAATTGTATGAATCCTATTTTTTTGATGGCCTCGACGTCCAATCCGTACGTATTTCCTTTTTTGAAATTCCCGGCCTCCACACGCATGGTATCTTGATTGAAATGAAGCGCATTGTAATAAATCCCGTCACGGATGCGATTCGCATACCCGTCGAGCGCCACACGATCGAGCGTAAAGAATTTTTCTATCCGAATGCCCGATGAAAATGTGTACAATTTTTCATTTTTGAGCAACGCTGTTGCCGCCTGATCGATCAGAAAACGCTTCGGCAAAGTTGTACCGAAAATCTGAGAATTTTTTTCTTGGCCGGTCATGATTTCATCGATCAGCGACGGCGTGATTTCTGCATATCCGGCATTGAGAGTAAAATTTATCTGTGAATTAATTTTAATGGCTGAATTTAAATTCATCGCTATTGTCGAATTAAAAACTGAATGATGCTGCCAACGGGCCGATGGCTGAAAAATAAAATTTTCAACCGTCCATTGATCGCTGACAAAAAAAGCATACCGCGTATATTCCGCATGAGGTACTTCAATTCTGTTCAGCGTCTGCCGTTCGTACGTCACGCCGCTCTGCAAGGTATTATTACCAATCCGGCGAGAATAACGTGTGTCTGTGCCTACGCTATGCACGGAATATCGACCGGGTATGAGCTCAATAGAAAAATTATCAAACTTGCGATTGATATTGACAAAATACAACTTGCTTTGCAGCAATGATACTTCATCACGGCGAGTCAATCCGAAATGATAATCGGTTCTTTCATCTTTTCTGAAACCTTCGACATTGACGAAATCGAATGCATTCAAATCGCCGAATCGATTGCGGCCGTACGCGTCGTATTTGTCACGATTGCCCTGCGTATAAAAATTAAAACTCCAGTTCCGCTGAAAATAAACGTCTGCATTAAAAAACAGCGAGCGACCGGTGTAACGCGTACTTTGAATATTACGCTGAAAGCCGCCAAGAAATCCTTGAATATTTTGTTCACCGGGCGTTTGTTTGCTCGATCCGCCGCCGCTGATCCGAATGTGGCGGCCGAGATTGCGCCCAAAGAAAATGCCGATGTCTTCGAAGCTGCTGAACGCGGAACGGAATTTCATTGAGGTCAATGGTTTCTGCGCTTCAAAATCGCGTTTGATGATATGGATATATCCACCCGAAGCGGCATCGCCGTACAGCGCCGATGCATTGCCGCGGAAAAATTCAATACGGTCGATATTCTCCAGCGTCACCACGTTCAGATTGGCCCAGCCGTTATCGGGATCATTCAAAGGTACGCCGTCGATCATCAGCAGAACATGCCGGTTGGATAAGCCGTTGACGGAGGCGCTGATCGGTTTTCCATAGCTGCCAAGATCGTGAATATAAAATCCGGCGATATTCCACAAAAGATCGGCAAAGTCGCCGTGATAATATTTCATCAAATCGTCGTGATAAAAAATCCGGAGCAATGAACTGTCGGCGGGTGAAAAAAAAGCGCCGGACGTTCGTAGAAATTGCTGAACGGTCGTCGCTTCGTATAATGAATCAAACGGAATGGTATCGACTGAAAAAGAATCCCGTTGGATCTTTGTGAGCAGGCTGTCTTTTACCGATACGGAATCTGCAAAACGAATTTCCGATTGCGATACAATCTTCTGGACATTAAAAACAAAAAATAAAAAAACAATCCACGCGCCTATGGTGAAATCACACTTCCATTTGCGGGACAACGATTTCATCAGGATGCTGTTGACTTTCGGTGTACAATCAGGTTATACAAAAACATTAATATCGTCGCGGCGATACCGACGCCGAATAACGCATACCAAATCAGACCCGGCTGATGCATTTCACTGGCAAATGTCTGATACAACCATCCACCGAACGTACCGCCGACGCCCCATGCAATGGCGATAGGCAAAAATCCATAACCTTGGAACAATCCCTGCTGGCCTTTCGGCGCAATGTCGGCAATATATTCATAATAACGCGGAGCCTGTGTCGTTTCGCCAATTGCAAAAACAAACAAACCCGCCACGATCGTCCACACCGTCGGATGCAGCGCAATGACCAACCAACACAGACTTGATACTCCGAAACCGGCCACCATCGCCGTTTGCGGAGAAAGATTTTTCGTCAGGCGATTGACAATCAATTGCAGCACAATAATACCCCACGCATCCGCCGATTGGATCAATTCAAACGGCGCGTCTTTACTGATATAATCGGTGACGTAAAACGGAACAATGATGAATATCTGCCAGAACATAATCCAATACAGCGAAAAAATGAGAAGGAAAATCATAAATTTGAAATTGCCGAGAACCACGACGAGATTTTTCATTTTTTTACCGAGCGATTCCGTCACTTCCGCCGCTCCATCGGCGTTCTTGTAAAAAATCAAATTGACAATCAGCATAAGCGCGCAACTGAGAGCCGACACGACATACACGAATGAAATGCCGAATCCAAAGGTATCGCGAATCAAAAACGCAATCACCGGGCCCGTCGCGCCGCCGATATTGACCAACCAATAATATAGCGCATAACCGAGCGAGCGCACATTATGTTGCGTTGTGACGGCAATCGTTCCAAGAACAGCCGGTTTGATAAACGCGCCGCCCATGGCTGTAAAAATTAAAATGACCGTCAAGACCCAAAAAAGCGGCATGCCTTCATAAACTCCCGCAAATGCGGGCATGCCGGTCGATCCGATCAGAAAATATCCGATGGCTAATCCGGAAAATGCCAAAGTGAACGCGCGCCGGAAGCCGTACTTATCGGCGAGTGTGCCGGCGACAATCGGGAACAACCAAAGCAGCCCTCCGAAAATAGAAGAAAGTTGCCCGGCCTCCACTTCTGAAAATTTCAAATGATCACGAAGAAATATACTCAATACCGTGGCCTGCCCGTAGTAAGCCAACCGCTCGAAAAGCTCCATCCCGTTGGCCACCCAGAACGTCGGATGAAATCCTTCGCGCATTTCCTGAAGACGTAGTTGTAAATTCACTGCCGTATTCCTTCTGTTGTGATGTAGATATCGATGGGATATGGTTTACGTTATTCGCCGAAGATTTGTTTGTGCCGCGCGTCGTTTAATATTTTTTTATTGGCTTCATCGAGGCCGACGATAGCGTCTAAACTCATATAGGCGGCAATTCGCACGTCCTTATTGTCGTCTTTCGATAAGCGAATTAATAAATCGTAAACGGTTTTTGGAATTTTTTCTTTGCCGCCATAAATCACCGAAAACGCATTGGCGCACGACTCGCGTAAATTCCACGCCGGGTGCTCGGTGTTTTTAACCAGAAACGCCAAGGCTTTATCGTGCCCGTGCATGGCGATTTGCGTAATGCCTTCGACCGAAGCCATGCCGAGCGCATCTTCTTGTTCACGGTGCGTTTCGTACCGCGCCGTTGCATAATTGATGAGAAATTCCAGCGCATCAAGCCCGCCGATTTCTCCCAGCGCCAAAATGACATCTTCTTCCAAACCTTGTTCCAGCAATTCCTGATTGTGCGTGTTTGTTAAAAAATTGATCAACATAGCAACGCCATCGGAATGGCGCCAGGCGCCTATAGCACGAATAATGTCGCGTTTCCTGGAAATATCGGTGGTTTCAAACAATGCCGTAAAATACGGTGAGAGACGCGGATCGGCTTCAAAATACGGAACAAGCGTCAGCGCTTCGTACCGCTTCTTTTCATCGTCGCTGGCGATATCCTCGGTCAGCCGTTTAAAAATTTTGGATTTTAGTTCGTCCAGTTCTTCCTGAGAAGGCTCAGGAATGTTCATTTCCTCGCTATCGTCGTCGCCGGTTTTAAAAAACTCGTGCAGCATATTTTAAATTTAACTTTGTTGAATGATCTCGGAAATGCCGGTGCGTACCATCATCACCCCGATCGCCGCCAAAAGAAGCGTCACGACTTTGGCGATGCCCTTTGCGCCGCTGCGCCCCGTCAGGCGCAGGATTAGCGACGCGTAGCGTAGGCCAGTATAGAGAATTAACAAATTAATTACAACAGAAGAAATGGTCGGCGCAAGGCCGTACGAGTCGACGGAAATCATCAACGTGGTCAGCAGAGCAGGTCCGACGATCAGCGGAATGCCGATCGGAACGATCCCGATTGACGGCGTATGGTGCACCTGAATTTCAGTTGTTTCTTCCGAAACCTCGTGACTTTTGCGTTCTTCCGTCGAAAAAAGCAAATCGTTGATCGCAAGCGCAAATAAAATGATACCGCCGGCAATCTTGAAATCGCTGATCGTGATTCCTAAAAACGTAAACACCGCTTTCCCGACGCCGACGAAAAGCACGCTCACCAGAAACGCCGTCAACACGGATTGCCGTAAAATGCGGCGTTTAGTCACTTCCGGAATGCCGTCCGTCAATCCAAGATACACCGGGATAATACCGATAATATCGATGGCCACGAAAATCGGAATGAATGCTAATAAGTAGTCTTGAAGCATAGTCAGTTATTAAAATAATGAATTCATAGGACGCGGAAAACGCGGATGAAACGGATACCCACGGTTTTTACACAACAATCAGTAAAATCTGTCTGTTCAGTCTTATCCGCGTGCCGTTGGTCAAAATCCCATTGACTCCACATTCACCATTTCAATCGAATCGAGTTTTTTTCCAAGAAAACGTTCACCGACTGCAGTGAAATTTTTTGGTAAATCGGTCACGTAAAATTTATGCGACGCTTTGGAATGCGTATTGATCATTTTTTTTTCTGCCAAAATGTTTTTAGCAACTTGCGCCGTTTCCACGCCTGAGTCGATCAATGTCACGGGATGTCCCATGATTTTCTGAATAGCCTTGTCGATCGAATCGGCCAAAATCGGGTAATGCGTACATCCCATCACAAGTGTGTCAATGTTCGTACCTTCAAAAACTTTTAAATATTCCGAGCAAACCTGATCGGTCACGCCATGGTGAAGCCATCCTTCTTCAGCGAGCGGAACAAACAACGAACACGCCTGCGAAAAAACTTCCGCTTTGGATTCGAGGGAGGTAATCGTTTTTTTGTAAGACTGGCTGTTGACCGTCGTGTGAGTGCCGATCACGCCGATCCGGTGATTTTTGCTACGTGAAGCAGCCGCTTGTGAACCCGGCTGAATCACGCCGATCACAGGAATGCGAAACATATTGGCGATAAAATCCAACGCGACGGCGCTTGACGTATTACACGCAATAATGATCATCTTTACGTCATGCTCGAGCAAGAACAAACAACTTTGCAACGTAAACGCTTTGATTGTGCGGTCTGACTTGGTTCCGTATGGCACGCGCGCCGTATCGCCGATGTAAATAATATTTTCGTTTGGCAGTTGTTTCATCACTTCTTTTGCCACCGTGAGTCCGCCGATGCCCGAATCAAAAATCCCGATCGGCGCTTCGGGCGATAAAAAAGGCGCGGCGTTATTTTTCACCGGTTCATGCATTTAAGAATCCTCTTTGATTTCGTGAAGATTGATTTCCAATTCCTTCAGTTTCTGCTGTAAATATTGCCGCTTCATGCCGAGTTTATTCGCCGTCTGCGTAATATTCCAATTATTCATCCGGATAGCTTCGAGCAAAAACTCCCGTTCAAAAGCGCGCACGACGCGCTGTTTCGCTTCCTGGAAAGTCACGTCATCGTTGTCGAGTACGGCTTTGACGCCGATGTGCCCGAGGCCATTGGTTTTCACCAAATCGGGCGGCAATAGGTCTTTCGTAATTTCTTCGCCGCTGCTGAGCACGACGCATCGCTCGATAATGTTGATCAATTCGCGCACGTTGCCCGGCCAGTCGTAGTCCATAAAAATTTTCAACACTTCAGGAGAAAACCGCGATACGCCAATCCCGTGGCGTTTGGCGAAGGAATTCAAATAATATTTCGCCAGCAACGGTACGTCGCCATCGCGTTTCCGCAGCGGGGGTAATTCGATTTCAACCACGTTGATGCGGTAAAATAAATCCTCACGGAAACGCCCTTCACGGATTTCCTTTTGTAAATCGCGATGCGTCGCGCTCAGGATACGAACATTGACTTCGATCGACTCCGATCCGCCGACGCGCTCGAATTTTCGTTCCTGCAGAACGCGCAATACTTTCGCTTGCGTGTCGACCGACATGTCTCCGATTTCATCCAGAAAAATCGTTCCGTTATTGGCTAATTCAAATTTCCCGGGCTTGGCGGCAATGGCTCCGGTAAACGCGCCTTTTTCATGCCCGAATAATTCGCTTTCGATCAGTTCTTTCGGAATGGCCGCACAATTGATCGAAATAAACGGCCCGCTTTTGCGGCTGCTTAGATCGTGAATCGTCCTCGCAACCAGTTCTTTGCCCGTACCGCTTTCGCCGCGAATCAAAACGGTTACGTTATTCTTGCTCACTTTTTCGACAACCGAATATACCGCTTTCATCGCCGAACTTTCGCCGATAAAATTGCCGAATCCGCGCGATGTTTCGAGTTCGGTTTTCAAACGTTCATTTTCACGTACGAGGAGAATTTGTTTCGCGGCATGACCAACGATGGCGCGCAATTCATCGATTTCAAACGGTTTCGCCAAATAATCGAACGCACCGGACTTCATCGCTTCAACCGCCAATTTTTCCGAACCGTGCGCCGTTATAACGATAACATATCCCGGGAGATTCTGCTCTTTCATTTTGCGAAGAAAATCGATGCCGCTCAATCCCGGCATCGACACGTCCGTGATGATAATTTCGTAAGAATGATTATTGACCATCGTCAGCGCCGACAAACCGTCTTCGGCCTCCGAGACGCGATATCCTTCCGGCCGAAGCGCCTTGACAATGCCATAGCGAGCCGCTTTTTCATCATCCACCACTAACACTTTAATGGTTTCAAAACTATGTTCGGTTCCGTTCATGATTTTATTTTATTCTCACTCAAGAAAATTATTTGGCATTTAATTCATCAAACGCTGCGGTTAAATTCTGTTTCACCGCGCCTTCCCAACGCGCAATCAGATGTTCAAATTTCGGTATGGCCGGATAGGCGATAATGGTTTCCTTAGTTTCTCCGTTTTTCATTTTACTGCCAACAAATTCCAATAACGCGTTCAAATAATCACGCATCGCCAACGCGTCCTGAACGGACCCGGTGCAGCCTTCATCCGAATTGGAATGCCCGAAGATGTAAAGCGTGTCTTTGGAATACGCCTTTCCGAGTTTTTCAAGCGCGTCGATCCAGCTCCGGATGGAACCGCCGCCGTTGGGATCGATAAACGGAATAACTTTATTGAACACGAGATCGCCGACGTGCGCCACATTTGCTTTTTCGAAATGAACGACCGAATCGCCGCCCGTGTGCGCCGGCCCGAAATGACGCGCCGAAATAATTTCCGATCCTATTTCTGTACGCCAGTTTTCAGTAAACGTCGTGTCAGCACAAACTAATTGAGGCGCATCTTTTTGTTCTTTCGCTTGTTTCTCCTGCAACACGGGCACATCTTGATGAGCAACGAATTTATCGGCGTAGGGTTTGAAAATAGAATTCCCCCACGTATGATCGCGATGATGGTGCGTATTAAAAACAAAATCGATTTTGCGCGAAGTCTGTGTTTTTAGTTCGGCCACGAACTTTTCGGCCGATTCGGGATATTGCGTATCGATAATAACTACGGCATCCTTGTCGATCAGCCAACCGATGGTTCCGCCGCGTCCTGTGTACATTCCAATATCATGGCGAAGCGATTTCATGCCGGGCGCAGTCAGGTTGCTCAAAAAATTATTGCGTGATAGATCTGGAAATGACATCAGCGCGGGCACGCCGGCTAACACTTTAAGGAACGAACGCCTTGACGTCACCATAAATTATCCTTGTTTTGTTTTTCAACAATCATGCAATCGATCCTCCGTTCTGCTCATACCCGTTGGCATCCGTGGGTATGTACAGTTCAAACGTCGTCCCCAAACCTTCTCGGCTTTTCAGTACCACGCGGCCTCCCAAGGCTTCCACTTTATTTTTTACGATCGCAAGCCCCAGCCCTGTTCCGGTCGGTTTAGTCGTGTAAAACGGCTTGAAAATTTCTTCCATCCGATCCTGCGGAATGCCTTGGCCCGTATCCGTTACGGAAATACGAATCGCGTTGATTGGCTGCTCCTCCGTCAAAGCATCGCACGTTTTTTTGTCGATCGTATCGATCGAAGTTGCAACCAGCGGTTCCATCCGCCATTCTTCATATCCTTCAAGCATCGTGTCGGGCCGGAGCAATTCCGAAACCTGTACCGTATTGGTGTCGCGCGGATTCCGCACTTCATTGGCAAACGAGCAGTTCATGTAGCAACCGCTCAACAAAAGTTTACCGCCGTTTTGCATCGATTGAATGGCGTTAATAATAACGTTAAAAAGAATCTCTTTCAAGTCTGCATGGCGCGATTTGAGCGCTAACGGTTTGTGCGAAAATTTAGTAAAAATCGAAATACCTTTGCTGCGAGTCTCCTGCCTCAAAATCGTCAAAATGTTGTCGATGATCTTAATGAGGTCAACGACGTCCGCGTCGGCGGTTTCAGGTTTGGCAAATTTAAGCAACTGATCCACGACATTGGCCAATCGATTGATCTCGTCGTTGATAATTTCCAAATCTTGAATTTCCGAATCGTGCCGCTGCCCTTTTAACTTCTCGTCACGCATCGATTGAACGATGCTTTTGATCGAACTGAGCGGATTTTTGACTTCGTGGGCAATGCTGGTGGACAACATGCCGATCGACGATAGTTTATCCGCCTGAAACATTTTCGCTTCCAGTTCAATCCGTCGTTGCATGAGTTGGATATTCTCGATGGCAATCGCGACCTGGCTCGCCAGCGTCAACAGCAACTCCTGCTCTTCGTACGAAAAATCTTCGTTGGTCAGTTTCTTTCCAATGGCAATCAATCCCACCAATTCATTTTCCAGCGTCACGCCGACGTACATCTGATACGGCACTTCGGAAGACTTCAGATGAAAAATATTCATCTTCCGTGCGTCGTAAATCCCGTTCCGTTGCAAAATATTTTTGATGATCTTTTTAAAATTAAATTCTTTGATGTCGCCGAATTTCTGAACGATTTTGTATTCGGCGGTTTCGCCGGTTACTTTTTTGCTGAGATGAAATATCGCCGTCTCTTCAACCTGCATGGAATCATGGATCGCCGTTCGTACGATCCGCGCTAATTCAGTGTAACTTGGAGCGCTCGCAATTTTTTCAGTAAGCTGGCGGATCACCGTTTGATACTCGTAACGCTGCCCCAACGCGTAATATCCGGCCATCCGGCGTAAAAAATATTTAACCGGCTCATACAGAATCAGGAGCAACGCGACAAAAACAATGGCGATGGCGTCGGCATTAAGATGCGGATTGTCTTCCGCCCAACGTTTGAGATAGCGCGAAAAAATAATATACATCGTAAAAAACGCGCCGGCGATAATGGTCACGATCAAACGCTGCCGCGCGACAATCGAATAAAAAGGATATTTAAACATCAGGTAAACCAGCGCGCCCGTCGGAAGAATGGCAATGACCTGCAGTAAGTTTTTCAGCGATTTGTCTAATCGCACGTTCCCTGTTCCGCCGAAAAAATAAAAATAGATCAACAACGCCGTAATAAACACCATGATAAACGCTTCAACGACAAAAAACTGCCTCCACTTTTCATTACGGCTCAACATAATTATCCGGATCGACAGAAACGACGCAACCCAAAGGCATACGATCAGCCAGAAAATAAACGGCGGAACGAAACTTAAGTTTTCGGCGATGATGCGTTTGCGGGAATCGATGATCGTGTATTCGGCGAAATACATGATCACGAAAATCGGCAGATAAAAAAACACCGGGACAATTTTGTAACGTATGCTGCTTTGACCCACAAGGCTTTTGGCGTGATCCAGAAAAGAAGCGTGTACATGAACGATCAGCGGCGGTAAAAATGCAATCGTGTAAATGGCCGCGAAATGAAATTTCGAATAAATTTCCAGCGCTTCGCGACCGAAAATTTGTTTGATGATGATCGCAAGAAACTGCGACCCGTGCCACATCGTCAAAACGGCAACCAGCGCTATAAAAACAAATTCGTGAAAAAGTTTGTTGGGACGTTTGATCAGTTCGCCCAAAAGCACGGCGTACAAGATCGTCCCGATAAAAAAGCCCAGCAAAACAAGTAAGTCGTATCCAATCATACAATTGATCCGTTATCGGATTTGGCGGACGGAATGTCCGTCCGTCTCGAACTGAATGGCCCCGTGGTGATCCGTACGCAAAACGGCGCTGCCGGCCCGGTGAAGGTAGTCCACGACTTTTGGAGAAGGATGGTTGAATTTATTAAATTGGCCGCACGAGAGGATCGTATAACGCGGCTGAACTCTCGACAAAAAGCCGGTTGTCAATCCGTTGGATGAGCCGTGATGCGATGCTTTCAGAATATCCGATTTCAAAAAATCGTCATAATGCTCCAGCGCGTGAAGCGACGATTCTTCGGCATCACCCGTCAGCATGACGCTTGTTTCAAGATATTTTAATTTCATCACTACCGATGCATTGTTAGTATTCAAAGGAGCGTGCGAAACGGCCGATACAAATCCGCTTTTCGGATGCAGGAAATATACGTTCACCGCTCCATCAATTGCAAGGAAATCGCCCGCCCGAACTATGCGGCGCGTAATGCCTTTTTGTTCGATCAGGCTCAGAATATTGAAATAGCTTTCTGAATTATAGAATTGCCCGCTTTCCCATACTTCCTTGACTTCAAAGTGGCGTAACAAATATTCGATACCGCCGATATGATCGTCATGCGGATGCGACATCACCAGATAATCGATCGTTTCAATGCCCGCTCTCCGTAAAAATGGCGCTACAATTTTTTCACCATTGTCATAATCCGGCTCTTTGTCGCCCGCGTCAACCACCATCGTCCTTCCGCCGGGCAATTGAATCACCGTGCAATCACCTTGCCCGACGTCTAAAAAATTTACGCGCATCGGATTTTCCTGAAAAACCGGTTTCCATGTGAAAGCTGTTATAATCAGAATAAGCATGATCAATCCGGTTTTTCGAATTGTCACGTTGGACCAATTCATCACATAAAATAAAAACAAATAAAATGCAATCAGTCCTATCGAGCCAAGCCGGTAATATTCGACATATGCCAACGGCCAATCCGACGACCATCGCGCAATTTCAATCATCAGCCAAATCACGTACTCATTGACGTGCGCGTACCACGACGACACCATCGGCGAAAAAGTTCCGGCAATCGCCGAGAAGAAACCTAATCCCATGGCCGCGCTGGAAAGTGGAACCACCGCAACATTCGACGCCAAAGCGATCAACGGAATTTTATTGAAATAATAAGCGGTAAACGGAACCGTTCCGATCTGAGCGGCGACCGACACCATCAACAGCGACCAAATTTTGTCTTTAAAATCCATTTCCGGTTTCCTGAAAAAACCGATCCGTTTGCTGGCCAATTCCAATTTCGGATAAAATAGTACGATAGAAAGTACCGCCGCAAACGACAACTGTAATCCGATATCGAACAGCGACAGCGGATCGACAAACAAAATAAGCAGTAACGCTACAAAAAGACTATTGATAATATTCCTTCGGCGTTGCAGCAGCCCGCCGGCCAGCACAATGGTCGTCATCAACGCCGCACGAACTACCGACGGTACAAATTCACCGATACACACGTAAATTCCCAGACAAACGATAGTCAAACCAATGCGCCATGCATGAGGAATTCTGAAAAAACTGAAAATACCCAGCAGCAATGCTGAAATAAAAACAACATGAAGACCGCTCAACGATAAAATATGAATCGTCCCGCTCAGCGAAAAAGCCTGAATAACTTCGTTCGGAATTTCACTGCGTTCACCGACTAATAAGCCGGTAAGAACGGACGCTGAGACCGGCGAAAGCTGTTGCTCATTGAGCCGCATGACGTAATGTTTGACCGGCAGAATACATTCACTGAAAAACGGATTCGCAAAATTTTCACCCGTCGGTTGAATATTGACCGAATCTCTGATGTACATCAGCCCCCAAATATTCTGACGAACGAGATACGCCCGATAATCAAACTCGCCGGGATTACGTTCGTTGCGCGGTTTGAGTAACGTTCCGTACGCCTCAAGTTCGTCGCCATAGACAACCGGTTTTCTGGCTCCCGCACGCAGCGTCACCAGAACCTTTCCTTCGGTTTTAAAAAATAAATTTTGCGACAACCGTATCTCTTTCACATCCAGCACAATTTTCGTTTTTTCATTGTTCACGTCCGGATCAACGGTAACGGCGCCGCGCAACAATACCGGCTTACCAAGATCGGTAAAATGGCTGATGTGTTCCGCCGGTAATTTTTCCGTCGGCATACGCGCTGCAGCGATCAAAGCAACCACGGGGATAACCGTCAATGCGGTTATTCGGAATTTTTTGAAGAACCAAGCTGCCCCCAACATCCCGGCAGCTATTAGTGAAAAAATCAAAGAATGATGGGAAGGAAATACATCCGGCAAGTTAAGAACATCGATGAAAAATACGGAAACGACAAAAAGCAGAGAAAGTTTGATGGCTGGAAAACGTTGCGCCCAGCCGAGCGGCAGTGGAGTCATAATATTCCCACGTCTCCGCGCCGAACCCAGCCGACTTTACCGTCGACCAAACGGATCTCGAACCACTCGTCCGCCGCCGACCGGATTTCAACTTTAGCGCCTTCATGCAAAATAAAAACCGTTGCCGCCGCCGGATCGGGTTCGCTTTTAATATCACAAACACCGTTAAGAATAATCGCTTCTTCTTTCGTAGAATCAATATAAACGCGCGCAACAAAAGCATAAGCCGATAGGGTGAATATCAAAACAATTCCATACAACGCGAAATTGAACAATCGCGGCCGATGTTGAAAAAAAAGTTTGATGAGCAGCATGAGCAATAAAAGATTCCACAAAACGATAACCGCAATCGCGAGCGTATCAATTGAAAAAAAATAGAGCGCAAGCCGATAGTAATGAAACAGAAAAAAATCGGGAGGAATGATGATTTGATCTTTGAGATGTGCGCGGGTTAATTCAAGATTAAAAAAAATGTCTTCATCGCCGGGCGCCTGGCGCAGCGCTTTTTCATAGAAAAAAACAGCGTAGCCGTATTTTTTTTGTTTGAAACAACTGTTGCCCAGATTGTAGTATACTTCATACGAAACGTTGCCGTGCGACAATAACTCTTGATACGCCGCTTCCGCTTCGGCGTAACGTTTAGTACGATACAATTCACCCGCGCGTTCAAAAACACTTTCCGGAGCTTCGCTCACCTGTGAAATCGCGGATGCGGCCAACGATAGCCAAACAAAAATTCGAATCATATCCGTTACAGCGCCTTGTCCATGTTAAAAATCGTTTCCCGAATCCGTTCATACACCGATTCGACCTTTTCCGGAACATTCCGGTCGAAAGAAAACCGCGCCTGGTCGCAAAGCTGAAGGCACGTTATATAATCGCCGATGAGCTGCTCGTCGATCTTTTTCTCGCGCAGCATGGACACCAGCGTATCCGTCATCAACCCGGCTTCAGGAATGCCCAATTTATCCGCAATCAATCCCGTTAGCGTTTTAGCGACTTCGGTATAAAACGTATCCAGTTTCTGTGCTTTCATCAATTTCTCCGCCTGATTCAACCGTTTTTTGGCCATCGGGCTCGCTTTGCGGTACTTTAGCTTTACAATATCGGCGTTTTGTTGCGCCTGATAACGTTGATACACAAACGCCACGACGGTCAGCCCTAAAGGCCCCAACCACAAAAGAATAAACCACCAGCGCGTGTAAACCGGTCCGCGGGTTATCATCAGATTTTCCGCGCTCGTTTTGATGAACCGGATATCTTTCGCGATCAATGCCACTTCTTCTTTGGACAAGCTTCCACCGGCCGTCATCCCGCTTCCCTGCTCGATTGTCAACGTGTGGCTCGGCGATGATTGGAATTCGTATTTTTTGGTTTCTGGATTGAAATAACTAACCGTATAACCCGGAATTTCATACATCCGGCTCGTTCTGGGAATGGCTACGAATTCAAAAATTTTCTTGCCGCTGACAACGTTGCCGTTTTTTAAAATTTCGTCGGAGCTTTTGACCGGATATTTTTCAAATTCTTCGTTAAACGGATTTTCAGGCGCGTCCACCGATTTGATATTGCCAACGCCGTATATTTCAACGCGATACAAAACCGCTTCGCCCGTTTTCAATTGCGTTTTGTCAACCGTCGTCTTCACGTCGAATGTACCGACTAATCCGGAAAAATCGGAAGGTTTTCCTTGGGACGGCAATTCATTGACGCGAATCCGGATGGTATCGCTTAGAAATTTTTTAGTAACCACCTCGCCGAACGGATCGTTGAACGGCGTAAAAAAATCGTCGAAGAGGCCGCCCCGATTTTTACGCGGAATACGCAATTCGCATTCGATTTCAGCCGGCTCAATTTTGAGGCTGCCCGAGTGCGTCGGAAAAACCGCCATACGTTTGATCGTATAACTCGAATACGTTTTACCGTTGATCGTCACCCTTTCGGCCTGAATCGGCTCCTTCAGAGGAAATTCCTCCGCCCAGAATCCAGGGAAATTCGGAACTTTGGTCGGCGAATATTGCGTGACGGGAACCCGCGAGTAAATCCTGAATTCCACCATAACCTGTTCGCCGACGTACGCTTCTTTTTTAGAAGCAACGCCTGCAAAAAAAACATCCGCTTCACTCCCGAACGCCGATCCCGCATTGCCCGAACTATTTTTTCCGACTACTTCGATGGTAATCGGCTGAGTTTGGTATTCCGTACCGGCGTTATGGACTTTAATGGGCGGAATCGTCCAACGCCCTGTTTGTGAAGCGCGCAGAAAAAACTGAAAACTTTTGCTTTCGCTTTTCCGGCCGTTGATGATTTGGATCGACGTCGACTCGCCGGGATTGGGATAGAGCAATTCAATCCCTTTCAATGCCGGCAATTCCGGAATGCCTCGCACGTCCACGTCATCGCCGCTCACTTCAACCGAAAGCGTAAATGTTTCGCCGGCTTCTATTGTCGTACGGTCAACCGTCGCTTCGCAGCGGATAGTCTGGCCGGACAAAGCCGCTGCAAAATAAAAATTAATGATGAAAAAAAAGGAATACGTTTTCATGTGCAAAAAAAATAAACATGCGCGTGTCAATTATCAATATGTTTTAAAAAAGTTTTCAAAATTGCGCAAACTTCCAAACCACCATGGCGGAAAATTTAGCTACGTTTTCCAAAACCATCATATCCAAACCTTGCCAAACGTCGCCCGGCAAATGATACGGATTGGTGCCTTTGTAAGCGTACATAAAAAACGCAGGAACGCCGAGCGCGTTGAAATAATATTGATCCGAGTTCGGCGAATTAGGCCGCGTGCTGAGTTCAAAACCAAAATAGGATCGATTGATTCCGGACACCGTTGAAAATTCTTGCGGAAAATCATTAACGCCTTGCACCATGATCCCGTCATGCCCGGAACCGACCAAATCGAGATTAAGCAGGAAACGAATTTGTTCGAGAGGAACCGGCGAATGTTCGACAAAATATTTCGATCCCAACAAACCGACTTCTTCTCCCGAAAAAGCAACGAACAGGATCGAACGTTTCGGCTTCATTTCGACCAACGTTTCACCGACGGACAACATCACCGACACACCGGAAGCGTTGTCATTGGCGCCGTAAAAAATAGTATCTTTATCGCCGGTCATACTCAACTTCATTCCAAGATGATCCAAATGCGCCGTCATGACGACGAATTCGTTTTTTAATTCCTGTCCTTCAATCCAACCGATTACATTAAATGTTTCTGCAGAATCGCCTTTGACATCGGCGTAAATACGCTGTCTGATGTATTGATGGGCAATTTTGAACGGCTGAAAATACGAGTGTTTTAAAAACGGCTTGATGCCTACCCGCTTGAATTGGCCGGCCAGCCATTGGCCGGCTTTATTATAACCGATCGTGCCCGATGCCCGCCCTTCAAACGAGTCTGCTGTCAGCGTTTTAACAAACTCCAAAATTTTCATGCCATCGACTTTGTCGATTTTTTTATTAATTTCTGATGAGATAAAATGATCGTCAGCGGGCGTGAAATAAATTTTCTGATTTAATTTCTTTGTCGAATCGTTTTCAACGCCACCGGCAACCGAGAATCTCGGCGCCACAGTCCAAAGCATGAAAACGACAACGGCGGACACACATCCGCCGTTTAAATAATTTCGTTGGTTTGAAAAAAACATTTTAAAAGCGATAACTCAAACTCACTAAAAAACGATTGGTTTTGATTTTTTCATTCGTCGCAAAATAATTGCCGTTCTGGTCAACGCCCAATAAATCATCCGTAGTGGACTGTTTCCACCAGCCGTGTTGATACGCGAAATCGACTTTCACCTGTTTGTCCAATAAAAACGTTACGCCGCCGGACACATATTGCCGGTTACTGCTGACCGCTTCCACGCCGTTTTTGTACGGCGAAAAATTATAATAATAGCCGGCCATTACTTTCGCGCCGAGCGCCGGTAAGATCGCTTCCCCGCCCAGGTGGAAATTATTCGTCGAACGGTAACGGGTAATAATATTACGATTGATGCCGCCGTCGATATCGTTGTCATTTTCATCCAGAATATCTGAACTAAAACGAGTTTCCGTCCAATCGACGAATTCCATACTGCTGGAGAGTGTGAACAACTGATATTTGTACGAAGCGCCGATTTCGAATCTCCACGGCGAAGTTAATTTATATTTCCTGAACGAATCGTCGCTGAACGTGTATTCCGCCAGCGTGTCATCCATTCCGAGTTCGGAATAACTCGAATTTTCTTCAACATGCAAGACCGTCGGCATGGTAATATTCAACGCCAGGCGAAGATTAGGAATGGGACGAAGCAGCGAACCGATTTTGAAATTATAGCCGGTGTACTCTGGGTTGATTGCAAAATTGACATCGCGGCTGTACACGTCGAAAATAATATCTTCTTCATCCAATTCGTTGTACAAAACATTGACGTCGTTTTTACCGGTGAAAAGATTCAGCGTGCCGCCGAGCGAAAAATTCGGCGTCAGATCGACCGCGCCGGCAAACGACCATTGATTGAGGCTGCCGTCGATCGTCGTTTCTTCGGTTTGCGAAAAGCTTTTGCCTTCGATCACCGGCGCGCCGTTCACTTGATTGAAATTGTCGAAATGATTGACGCGATTGTAACCGATGGCAAATACAAGACTTCCGCGATAAGTTGGAATGGGAAAAACCAATCCGAGGGCATTGATATTGGTAAATCCGTTGGTATTTTCAGTCATCGTGCCTTGATAGCCGATACGGTTATTCACGCTGTGGCGCGAGAGGCTGCCGTAAAATTCCATTTTCCGGATTTGCGCCAGGCCGGCCGGATTCCAGTACGTCGCCGTAAAGTCTTCCGCGATCGGTGCATACGCGCCGCCCATCGCCATCGCGCGCGCGCCGGGACCAAATTCATCATAGAAAGGGCGGATGGCATCTTGATCCGATTGCGCTTGCATTGAAACCGTCCCGAAAACAGTAATGAACATCATTAATATTTTTTTCATATCCCTCACCTGCTACTGTTTGTCTTTTTTCTTAGTCGTCCGTCGCTCGCCGTAATTGCGCTTTTTATTGTCGGAATTATTTTTCTGAACGTTCGAACCGTTCTGGGAATTTGAACCGTTTTGCGCGTTGGCGCCGGATGACTGTTGATTAGATTGATTGGAATCGGAAGAAGATGATGCGGCAGTTGATGAATTATAGATCGGAATAAACGATGTCCCGCTTCCCGCCGATACTGATGGAGTAAATGAATTAGACGTATTCTGTTCATTCAATGCCGGCCGGCGGCGGCCGTAATAGCGCGCCGTGTTAGTGTTGTCGCCCGATGATCCGGCATTATCATCATCGGTATTCGTTTCAACGGAAGAACCGTACCACCACGGGCTGTTGTTTTCATAATAAATGATCCACGGCGACTCTTCGCCGAACGGCGTTTCATGCCTTTCAAAGGCGTAATCATAAGGATCGAAGGATTCATCGTGGCATGACATACATTCGCTGCCATGCGAGACGGAAGCGTGAACGTCAACTTCTTCCTGTGCGATTTCAACTTGCCGGTGCATGATCACTGTATAACATCCTGAAATAACGATGGCTGTCAGCAGCGCCCATACGAAAGCAAGATATGATTTAGAGTTTTTCATAAACATTACTTTTTATAACTTCTGCCGCCGCCGCTGCGAGGTGCGCTGCTGGATTTCGACTGCCCACGGCTTCCGGAAGAAGATGAACTGCGAGCCGAGCTTTTACCCCAATTGCTTGTGGACGATTTGTATGAACGTTGTCCGGAATTTGATTTTTTCGAGTCGCCGGACTTATTGGAGCCGTTGTTGAATTTGCGCTCGCCGCCGGATTTTGCTTTTTTCTCGGTGGCCGGCTTGGCTGCTGCCTTGCTGCCTGATTTGTATTTACGCTGAGTCCCTTTGGAAACGCTCTTGTCTTTGCCGGCCGTTTTCACGCCGGATGACGTACTCGATGCAGAGGATGTTTTGTAAGTGCGGCCGCCGTAAACCGTTCCGGCGCTGATCGTATTGATGCCGGGAGAGAAAGGATTTTGCGAATTTGTTATCGTGTTATAACGCCGTTGTCCGTAGGAACGGTGGGAATAGTACGGCGAACCTCCATTGTACCCGTCGTACCACGGACGCGGATAATAGTGATGATACCACCCGCCATAATGCGTCGGATAATAACACCCGCCCCAATAGTAGTAGTCCCAATACGGATCATACCAATACGTATAGGATGGGTACCATGAATATCCGACGGCCAAACTCCAGCCGGATGCGTAAGGCCACGGACGCGACCACCCGTAATACCGGTTGATCACGACCGTCTGATCGTCGTCGTCGGGCACGGCGGTTTGTTCTTCATCGCCGGCAACGGCCATTGTATCGTCGGCCGATTCCGAATCGGACTGCGTCACCTGATCGCCGAATTCTCCGTAATATTCCTGTGATTGTTTAAGTACGGTATAACATCCTGACAGGCTGAACATCCAAAAACTAAAACCGATCAGGATATAACGGAAGGGATGTCGTGTGTTCATAAACTCACCTTCACTTTCATAAAAACCGGAAAACCTCATCATCTTCGAATAGCTATTAGAGCAATGAACATGCCTTGAGGTTTAATATTTAAAACGCGATTTCAGTCAGCTTATTTCAAAAGAAATTATAGATTTATGACAGACTCCGTCGAATTGCACCTACAACTGGCCGTATCAAATTTTCACCAAGAATACAATTTGCAACAATGGATCGTGGTTGCTCAGAAGGCATCATTAAAAGTAAGCCGGATCTCACGTGAGAATTTACCTAATTCTTTCGAATTATTGAGCACGTCTTTAAGCATAAATTCAACCATCACTTTGCCACTGAAACTAAGTTTGGCGCCCAAATTCAAATATCCGCGGCCATGCCCGATAATGTCTTTATTGTCATTGATCGCAAAATCGTATTCGCCGACAACCGATAGTTCGTCGTTGAGACTTTTGTCGAGTCCAACAAAAAATGTCGGCTGGTTATCCTTGTCTTTCTTTTCCGTTGCAGCCCAGTTGATCCCGCCATGAAATCCGAGATTGCCCATGAATGAATAATTCTTGCTGGCCACGGCAAAAAGTCCGCGAGATTTTTGTGTATAACGATTAATGCGGTCGGTGGAATCAGCCGCGCGTTTAATGTAGCGGCCATAACCCTGTGAATTGAATCCGATCGTGATAGCGGGCATCGCCAGCGATTCGTCGATCAGCCGGTAGCGCACTTCGACGCCCGGTAAAGGATTGAAATCGACGGAACCGGAACCGACAAAATTTTCCCCGCCGTAGGAAATGCCAAACATAAAACGGTTCGTCATACCGACGCCGATATTGGCCAGCACGCCGCCATTGGCAAACAGCCGCATCCCGACCTCGTACTCGCCTTTACTCAGCACGCCGGCCGTAGGTAACTCCACCAACATTCTTTGTTCACGCGGCTTCGTCTCATCCTGAGTCGTGTCCTGAGCCTGCATGGTCAATGGGTACAAGGCAAGGGCGAGAAGAATCATGATGGTTTTCAAGGGAACCTCCCGAGTTAGTGGCACGATGAATTCATCAATCTATATACGAACAAAAATCTCACCGGTTTTGGAGCCGGTGAGATTTTTTTTAGAAATTATTTACACGGCGAAATGTAGTCCTGGTCCGGCATCCAGTTATAACACGACGCCGATTTAAGTTTCCCCAGACTGCCTAAGAAACAATCGGATTTTGTCGGCCCGTTTTGCCGGCAGAAAGACGACCGCGCTTTGGCGTTTTTTTCCACGTCCGGAAAAGCTGACGCCATATCGTAATATTTAGCCGCCACTAGGTACGCCTCTTTGGCGGGCATGTCCAACACATTACCCGAACAGTTTTTAATTCCGTCACTGATGGCTTCGCCGATGAGATAATCGGGACGCCCGAATTTTTTAAGACCCTTGGCCTTCACAGCCCATTCCCAGGTTCTCGCATATTGATTGAGATCGAGATACACCTGCGCAATATCGCAAATCAAATCGGCGTCTTTATCGTCGAGCGCATAAGCCTTCAACATCGCATCCAATGCGTCTTTGTGCTGCTGCTTCGCATCGTACGCCTTGGCTAATTTAACCCACGTAATTTTGCTTTTTGGATCTTTCTCTAATATCACTTTGGCTAACTGAATAACTTCGTCATACAACCCTTGCTTTAATTTTTCATCTAGTAATTCGGCAATATAAAAATCTTTAGGCGCTTCTGGTAAAGCCGCGGTATATTTCTGACACTGTTTCAACCATTGCTCTTTGCCGAAATATTTGATATAAAAACTTTTAAAAGCATCCAGGACATACACCCAAATTTCCTGGTCTTTCGGATTTTTTTCGAGATACTCATCGTACACGACCAACGCGTCTTTGTATTTGGCCGCTTCGACTAACATGCCGGCAATGCGTTTCAATTCCTCGACCGAGCCGGATAAGTTATAATACTGGCGATAATAAACGGCGGCGGAATCGAACTGCAACACTTGTTTGTGATACATTTCGCCAATTTTATAAATCAGTTGTGCGTCTTTTGTTTCCGCGTAGCCGAATTTAAAAACGGCGACGGCGCTGTCGGTAAATTTTAATTTCACGTAACAGTCCGCCAGTTTCTCATAAACGCTGGTGAAAATGCGTTTTTCTTTTTCGGGGCGCAGTTGTTTGTCGCATTCCATCGCTTGCTTGAAAAAAGGAATGGCGTTCGCATATTCCTTGTTTTTCCAATATTCGCTGCCCGTGCTCCATACTTTCAGACATTCAAATTCCGGCGTACCTTCTTTAGGCGCCTGCGCTTGAACCGGTTTGGTCATGATTGCTAAAGTCATGATGAGCAATGTAAACAATAACCTCATACGTTAACTCCTATGTTTCTTCAAGATATGACAGCCGCCATCAGGTAAGCGGCAAAGAAAAATAAACTAAGAATGGTCGTGTTATCGGCGTTTGCGGTTTTGAAACCACCTTTCGCCGCCGGAAATGGAAAGGCTGAAACGCGTGATGATTTCACGTACGTTGTTTTTTGGCACGGATCCGCGTTTCCCGATTTCGAACGCAAACGAAAGCAGGTGACGATCTCGGTTGAACGGTAATCCAAAACCGGTTGTAAAAAAATATTCGCCGGCATATTTGCCGCTGGCGTTTTTACTGTAAAGCGTTTGATAATAAGCTCCTGCGCGAAACGTCATACGCTCCAAAAATGTCGCCGAAATGGAAGGATCGGGGCCCTTTTCAGCGCCGATGGAAATTTTAGTCGCATTCCGGAAATCCAAATCCTGCTCATCTAATTGTACGCTTTTCCATCCTGTATAGACAAAATCCATGCCGATAGAATAAATTTTGTTAAGCCTGTAAATTCCTCCAAAACCAAATTCAAGCGGAAAATCCATATCGCGCGAAACCACACCGACTGTATCTCCGTTCACAGTAAGGTCCGTCACATCATTAGTAAGCCCTGCTTTAAAACCGATAAACGTGCCGACATTAAATTTTTCTTTTGAGTATAATGCGCCCAAAACCAATCGACCGCCTTTGACATGTTCGTCCCGCAGATCTTCCGTATCAAAAAAATTCTCATCTTCCCAATCTAATTTCCACGTCCGGTCGATCGAACCGAATAAATATTGCGTGGACAATCCTATACTAAGACTGTCGTACACGCGGCCGGCAAACGTAAGTCCGATCATCTGAATGCCGCCATCGCCTTTGAATTTTTCCCGATAGGTATATCCATCGAACGTCGATCCGATGACGGTAAAATCATAACCGACGCGGGAATAGCGCGACAGGTGAATCCCTGCGGCTAATCGTTTCCCAAACGGCAGCGCAAAAGCAATATGATTGACATTCGCCGTGCTTGAATTAACGCTGCTGATCCCGTTGCGGGTATTCGTTCCTTCGGTAAAAACGCCGGCTTCAAATCGCGCCATATTCACGCCATATAGCGCGGCCGGGTTGTAAAAATTCACCGTCGTATAGCTGGGTACCGCTATGGTCACGCCGCCCATACCCAGAGCGCGTACGCCGGTCGGAGGATTCAGCAATCCAAATCCGCCTGAAGAAAATGGCGAACCGCCGGCCCAAACCGAAGACGGAATTATTAAAACACAGACAAAAATTGAAATTTTTTTCAGCATAAAGATCGCTTAATCTTTCTAATCTAAGATGTCTATAATTTCGGCGGCAAGGTGTAGTAGATCACAATTTTCGGTGAATTTTCACGGTCGTTGGAATTATAATAAATCCGCGTGCGGTAAATCCGGCTGAAATCGCCTTTGAATTCATCTTCATTGATCAACTGCATCCCGAAGTTATTTTCCGGCTCAGCTACCCATCGCTGCAATTGCAGCGTGATGTCTAACCGGATCGTATCGTTATTCAGATTGTCCGTCAATCGGTCTCTGAATGTGCCGCTGCCCGATAAAATATTATAATCGGTCGCATTGATTTCAATATTACCCGGCACCCATTCATCCGGGCCCGATTCGACGCGCGTCATCTGCACCTCGAGCGAATCGCCTGCGGTATACCGGTAATTCCCGGCCGGATCGGTTCTCATGACCAAAATTGCATTACTGATCGTCGCCGTTGCGGGAATTTTTCCGACGTCAAACCGCATCATGGGATGATACACTACGCCATTGCCGAGCGTCAAAACGTTCGACGGCTGTGGGCTGCGGTCCCGGTACACATAACCGTGGATGCCTCCGGAATTGGTGCTGCCATCATCAATCGTTTTAATAACGGGCACAATAAACACGGTATCAACCGTAACGTTGCCGTTTTTGCGGTCAATTTTCTGATACACGAAGGTTAAACGTGGCGCCGTGCTACCTTCCCGATTGTCAATGTCCGCAGATTTGAGTGATTGACCGCTATAAAATTGCTGAACAAACCCGGCGCTGCCTTCAGGAAAATCAATTAGGATGCCGTAATTATGCCGGTTGGTATCCGTCGTCGCATAGACCCAATTTTGAACTGTGTCGATGGGAAATGGAATCGAAAACAACGTTCCTGCTGAATTTGTATTGGTAATCGTCGTTTGCGCATACGGCGCCCCATAATCGCGGCCTTCCTGGAACCGGTCCCATTTCAGATCCGAAACCGACCAGTCGCGCGTGATCGAATGTACGTTGGCTTGAAACGATCCGCCGGAACCGTACGACGCCGAACTGACCAACTCCAACGCCGCCGACGTCACGCGAATACTGTCGTCCCCACTGTTAAAGAAAAAACGCATCAGGATACGAAAATCATAATTATCGACGGAACCGAGAT
>JABWBZ010000193.1 GCA_013359335.1 bacterium | reverse complement strand
AGCGCGATGGATCATCGAACGCATGACTTCACGGGATTTGCCAAGACGGTTTTCGAGTTGATCTTTATATTGTTCAATGTCCACTTTCACGCGCGCCACGCCGGTATTTATGGCCGCCTGGGCGACTGCCGCCGCTTCCCAAATCAACACGCGATGATCGAATGGTTTTGGAATCAGATATTCTTTCCCGAAATGCAGACGATCCAATCCGTACGCTTTGGCGACGGAATCCGGCACGTCTTCTTTGGCTAATTTCGCCAGCGCAAACGCCGCCGCGCGTTTCATTTCTTCATTGATCGTCGTCGCACGCACGTCCAAAGCGCCGCGGAAAATGAACGGAAATCCCAGCACATTGTTAACCTGATTGGGATAATCAGAACGGCCGGTTGCCATGATCACGTCCGGACGCGCCGCTTTAGCGTCTTCGTACGTAATTTCAGGATCCGGATTAGCCATCGCAAAAACAATCGGATCGCGCGCCATCGATTTGATCATTTCCTTCGTAAAAACATTTGCAACCGAAAGACCGGCGAGCATGTCGGCGCCGACCACGGCTTCAGCCAGCGTACGTGCTTTCGTATCGTTCGCAAGGTTTTCTTTGTAAGGATTCATGCCCGACGTGCGGCCTTTGTAGATCACGCCTTTGGTGTCGCATAAAATCAGGTTCTCTTTTTTTACGCCAAGGCTAATGTAAAAATTAGCGCAGGCGACACCGGACGCGCCGGCGCCGTTAACAACTACTTTCATGTCGCTCAGTTTTTTTCCGACAATTTCAGCCGCATTCATCAGCGCCGCGCCGGAAATAATGGCCGTACCATGCTGGTCGTCGTGAAATACCGGAATATTCATCGTTTGTTTTAATTTTTCTTCAATGTAAAAACATTCCGGCGCCTTGATGTCTTCCAGGTTGATGCCGCCGAACGTCGGTTCCAGCATTTGCGCCAACTTGACGATATCATCTTGATTATGGCTATTCACTTCAATATCAAATACATCGATGTCAGCAAAACGTTTAAACAAAACTCCTTTTCCTTCCATCACCGGTTTACCCGCCAAGGCGCCGATGTCACCGAGTCCTAAAACCGCCGTGCCATTCGACAATACGGCTACTAAGTTTCCTTTCGCCGTATATAAATAGGCGTCTTCCGGATTTTCCTGAATTTTCAAACACGGTATCGCCACGCCCGGGCTGTACGCCAGCGACAGATCCCGCTGCGTGATACACGGTTTGGTCGGAATGACTTCCACTTTTCCTTTGCGCCCCTGTTTGTGATATTCGAGCGCTTCTTGTTCGCGAATCATATTGGCCTCCCTCCGAACCGCAAGTCCGGAGACGTTAAATAAATAGACTTTTTTTGTCTGGTCTAATGTACAACCAATCAACCGTACGCAATATAACGGATTGATCAGCTAAAACAATGATTTCGGTCATGTTATGGGGAAATTCTTAAGGCAATAAAAGAGTAGTTTTTTCGAGATAGATATTTTGCAAAGCAGATGAATAAAGCCAAAAGCAATCAAAAGTCAAAAGTAAAACCCATCAATAATTTTTGAATTTTTACTTTTGACTTTTGAGTTTAAAGGCTAATTCGGAAACATTGACGAGTCAATTCCCGGAATGACTTTCAGCGCATTTTTATAATATAATTTTTTTAAAACATCATCCGGCAATTTCATCCCGTACATTTTCCAGAACGCGTGGTAATGGCGATAATAATTAAAATATTCGTCGTCCGTTTCCAGCACACGAAAATAAGTGTAGTATTCCGACGGCTCCCAAGAATCTTTGCCGAACATGACGCGATCCTGATATTGGATAAACCACTCGCGCGCAAATTTCGGCTGGCGCCCCAATTCCGCCAGTATCGCGCCGATCTCGGTGTACATATTCGGCAAAGAATCCATCAGTTTTCCCAACGACCCGAGATCGTTCGCAAGCCAGCCCATGTGCGCCATGATGAATTTTGTTTCAGGATGCTTTCGAAACATATTATGCTGCTCTTGCATCAATTTTTCCCACGACGGATTCGACGCCGGATCGCGGTATCTTTCCGGGTGAATTTTCATTTCCTCCAGCCGTTCGTTATTTTTATCTTTCGGCTGCCAGAACTGGCGCGGTTCGCCGGTGTGTATCAGCACCGGAATGCCCAATTCCCCGCAGCGTTTCCAGACCGGATCGAGACGCGGGTCGTCCACCGGCAAGCGTTTGCCGGAACCGTCAATCACATTGAAACCGAGGTTTTTGTAAACTTTCAAACCTTGTGCGCCATTTTTAACATCCGTTTCCAGTTGCTTCAGTGTGCGTTCCGTCCATCCCGGATCGTCGACTCCGTAAAAATCGATATTCGTAAAAAGAATCATCCGGCCCGGCATAACGGCTTGCGCATTGTCAATTCCGTTTTTAAAATAAGCTCCGTCCTGAAGGCCGAATTTAAACGTTCCGTCTTTCAACGTTTCTCTCTTGAACCCGCGTCCACTGAGATTGACCATGATTTTCATATTGAGACTGTCCATTTGCTTTGCCAGCAAAGAAAACGTTTCTTTGGACATGTCAAATTGATGATTGTGCACGTCGATAAATGGAAATTTTGCGCGTGTCACGATATGGGCCGGAACGATCAGTGACGACGGTGGATCGTATTGATCGAATGGAATATCCTGTGCGTTTAGGATTAACGGAAAGAAAACAAGCATGCAGAAAATTTTCATAGTTCCACCTTGTAGTTATAAAAAATTAAGATGAGTCGGAAACGGATGACTGGTTAACGAATAAATCGCCGGAAGGTTTCTTAAAAAATTTCAAAAAATTCATTAGGCTTGTATCTTCCATCGCTTTAATGTAATTTTTACGCCGTCGAATCACTCTACATTACCAGAATACGCATGGCAAAAACTAAATCGCATTACGTTTGTCAATCGTGCGGATACCAATCGTCCAAATCGCTGGGGCGATGTCCGGAATGCGAACAATGGAATTCATTCGTCGAAGAATCGCTTAGCCCGGTGCAGAATTCTGCAGCGCGTTCACCGGACAAAATTCTCGGCAATTTAAAATTAATCGACAGCTCGACGTACGCCGATCTTTCCGAAGACCCGCAAACTCTCGATCAGATTGCCGTCCAACCGGATCACCGCATTTCCACAAGCGTCGCGGAATTCGATCGCGTTTTAGGCGGCGGCATCGTCAAAGGTTCGCTCGTGCTCGTCGGCGGTGAACCCGGCATCGGCAAATCGACGCTGATGCTGCAGATGGCGTCGCAATTGAAACAAAAAACTTTGTACGTTTCGGGCGAAGAATCCGTGTATCAAATCAAGTCGCGTTCGGAAAGGCTTTCGCAGACGGCCAACCGTTTATTCATTCTTGCCGAAACCAATCTCACTAAAATTCTTCAAGCGATTGCAAAATTAAATCCAGAAATCGTCGTAATTGACTCGATTCAGACGTTGTACCGCGATGAGATCGAAAGCGCGCCGGGCAGCGTTAGCCAGGTGCGCGAATGTACGGCGTTGCTGATGCATCTCGCCAAAAGCCGGCATATTTCGGTTTTTCTCATCGGCCACGTTACCAAAGACGGCGCCATTGCGGGGCCGAAAGTGCTCGAACATATCGTCGATACCGTGCTGCAATTCGAAGGCGATCAGAATCATTGGTTCCGTATTCTCCGCGCGGCCAAAAATCGCTACGGCTCGACTAACGAAATCGGCATTTTTGAAATGCGGGAACAAGGTTTAGTCGAAGTGTCCAATCCTTCCGAACTTTTTTTATCCGAACGTTATCTCCATCATTCCGGTTCGGTGGTCGTGCCGCTCATCGAGGGCTCGCGCGTATTACTGGTCGAAGTACAAGCGCTGGTCAGCCCGACTAATTACGGAATGCCGCAGCGTACGACGTCCGGTTTCGATTTGCGCCGCCTGCAACTCTTGATCGCCGTTTTGGAAAAACGCGCGCGGATGCCGATGGGTCAATTCGACGTTTTCCTCAATATTGCCGGAGGATTAAAAACCGACGAGCCGGCCATCGATCTCGGCGTCGCCCTTGCCATCGCCTCCAGTTACCGCGATCGCGAGGTGGACCCTTACACGGCCGTTATCGGCGAGATCGGACTGGGAGGAGAAATTCGCGCCGTCAGTCATACCGAAAAGCGCGTGCGCGAAGCCGTTAAACTCGGATTCGAAAAAATCATTGTGCCCAAATCCAACGTCAAAGATCTTTCGCCATTCAAAGAAACTCAGTTGATCGGCGTGCGGCGATTGGAAGACATCATCGAAACGATTTTAAAATAGCGGAGGATTCATGGACAATCTGTTCTCTACCGCCAGTTATATCGCGACCCTTTTGCCGATTTTCATTGTGTGGATCGTCGGCGTTGTCATGTGTTTCACGTATTGGAACACTTACCGGAAAGCCGCGATGTTGACTCTGATCGCGATAGTGATCGAAGCGGCTAATGCATTAATCGGCGTGCTAAACGTCTGGATTCCTACAATCATGACTGAAATGGGCTGGACGTATCAGCAACTCGGAACGTTTTTCGCGATCAAGGGATTTTTTCATGCTATACTGAATGCCGTTGCATGGGTACTCATCCTCATCGCCGTATTTAAGGCACGAAATACCGCATGAGTGAAGGCATCAATCTGAAACAGCTGATCCTGCTGATTCAGGAACACAAAAATCTTTCGGCGCACTTTTGCCTTGACGTCGGGTGCGTGTTGCCGCAGGCCGATCCTAAACCGCTGTTGAAAATGATCAATTATTGCATTAATTATTTGCGGCAACTCGGTAACGACGACATGCAAATCGATCTCGACACTCATCGATGGGGTTATTTGCTGGTCTTGATTATTCCGACGAAACTTTCCGAATTGCCGCCATTTAATCCGGAAATCCATGAACAACTCAAACCGTTTTCAGCTACGTGCAGTTTATTGATCGAGCCATCGTCGTATGCAAAAATTGAAATCAAATTTCATCAATCGCATGCCTGACATGCCATCAGTCTCGCGCAACATTTTGAAATCGCATCCGGTGTTATTGAAAAAAATTTCGGAATCATGCAAGATTCCGCGCGAAGAAGTTCCGGAATTATTCACAGAAGTCCTTCGCTATCTTGGTCTCGTTGCCGAAACGCATAAACGGCTTGCGCCGTCATTGATCGTCGATTGGGCATGGCATGAATTTATTCTGTGCACAAAACCATATTCCGATTTTTGCCAGGAACATTTCGGCCGTTACATTCATCATCATCCGGCTGAAAAAGAAAATCCCGGGCAGTTTGCACTGACGCTGACGTATTATTTTGAATTTTTTGGAAAACCTCCTGAAAAATATTGGGGACAAACGCCGGAAGCAATGTGCAGCGCTTGTGAAGCTGACAATAATAATTAAATATATTCGAAATATTTTTCGAAAGGAATTCAATCATGTATCTATCCGCTTCGCTCGCGGTCGATCCGTCGCAGGTAACCAAAATCCAGCCGGTCCCGCCGACTAAAATTTTTAAAAAAATCCTTTTTGCGCTTACGTCCGGTCAAATCAGCGAAAAGGAAGAAATTGAAACCCTGACGGCTTTGTCTGTTCTTCAGCAATTTAATATGGTTTTTCGCTCGCTTGGCATTACCAACATCGTTCGCCTCGCCAAAGACGACGTCAATCTTTATTTCGATGAAGAAGGCAAATCGGATGATCTCTCCGAAGCAATGGAAAAATTCAAATTCGAAGTGGATGAAATTGAATCGGAAGTATTTCAAACGCTTGATTTGGTGCTCGAGCATTCTGACGCTTATTTTAATTATCTGATTGAAATTACCGTGCGCCGTATTCACAAAATCGGCGAGCCGCCCATTCACGTCCGGATCAACGGCGCGATCAAACAATTGACCGCCGCCTCGGCTGAAGAAGCTGAAAAAAAATTAAAGCCTGTTTTTAAATCGAACGATGCATACCAGTCGTTTGTGCGCGAGTCTAAAACGAAATTCAATCAGTTCGTCGGAACGGTCGACATGGCCATCAGGAAAGCGATTAGAATTGACGGCATCAAAACGGAATCGAATGCTAAAATTGTACGCCCGAAAGAACGCACGGACGGCCCGGAGCCAGCCGTTCAGCATCACGCAGCCGAACCTGTATTTTACGGCTATCCCGGCTGGTCGAATTTTTTTATGTATGCCTGGCTTTGGTCATCGTTGAGTCATAGCCACAATGTCCACATACAAGATTCAACCATTGTTGATGAAACGGGTGCGGACGTCATGAGCGTCGGAGAACATGGATTCAACGCCGGTGAATCGAATGCGCTCAACGTTGACGCGCCGTTCGAGCCGCCGCATGACGGTGACATTCAATATTACGGTGATAATCAATACGCTGACCAAATCCAGGAGGCGGATGTGACAACGAACGACGCTTCGGATGAAACGCGCCATACTTTTTCGGATGATAGTTCGGCTTACTCTGATTTTTCAGATTCATCCGATTCCGGTTCAGACTCAGGTTCATCATGCAGTTCGTGCAGCAGTTGTGGAGGAGGAGATTAAGAAGAAATTTAAAATGATCTTATTATTTTAATA
>JABWBZ010000192.1 GCA_013359335.1 bacterium | reverse complement strand
GGCCAGTTTAAGCAGCCCGATGGAAGCAATTCGAAAGACAAAGCAGAAAAAACAACTGTCCAAGTAAACGATCTATCTGTTTCAATTGTATATGTGACGGGTATATATTTAAAACCGAGAGATCCTTCCATGATGGGAGGGGGACCGGTTGATGAAATGCCGGATTATGCAATGAGAGCAGCGATAGTGGAAACTGCAAATGGCCCTTGGTTTTTTAAAGCGGTTGGACCAAAAAATACCATTGACAATCAGAAGAATTCTTTTGACGAATTTGTAAGGACTTTCGAAATAAAGTAAATCTATTTATTTTTATTGCGCTTAGCATAGGCTTCTTCATAAAGAAGCCTATATTTTTTTGCAGAAGAAGTCCATGAAAAATCTTTTTTCATTCCATTTATCTGTATTTTTCGCCATGTTTCTTTATCTTTGAAAGTATCTAAAGCTCTTTTTACAGTTGTAAATAAAGCATATCCTGAAGATTCATTAAAACTAAATCCATTTCCTATAAATTGATCATTAAATTCATGCCAATCCAAAACCGTATCGGCTAATCCACCTGTTTTTCGCACAATAGGAACCGTTCCATATCTTAGACTGTACATTTGATTCAATCCACACGGTTCATAATGTGATGGCATTAGAAACATGTCTGCTCCCGCTTCAATCAAATGTGCTAACTCATTACTAAAACCAATGTATGACCAAAATTTATGAGGAATAGCTTGACCAATCGTGCGAAATAAGTTCTCAAACCGATCCTCACCGCTGCCTAATAAAACCCATTGGACATCAAGTAAAACCAAATCGCTTAGCACATCGGCAATCAAATCAAATCCCTTTTGAGTCACCAAGCGTGAGACAATTCCGATTAACGGAACATTAGGTTTAAAAGGAATCGTTGTATTTTTGAGCAATAACTCTTTGTTCTTAATTTTTTGATCCAGTTTATCCTCATTATAATGAAATGGAATATGCGGATCGGTTTCAGGATCCCAAATATGGTAATCAATTCCATTAATTACGCCATGGAGGTCGTTTTGACGCGGCCACAAGACCTTTTCCATCCCTTCACCGAATTGCGGTGTTAGAATTTCACGCGCGTAGGTTTCACTAACCGTATTGATCACCTCTGAATAAATTATTCCGGTTTTGAGAAAACTGAACGTATTGTAAAATTCATAAGGCCCTCCCGGGTAATACTCTTTCCTTCTTAATTCAGCTTTATCCAAGGTAGATTCAGGAAATCGGCCTTGATATGCAATATTGTGAATGGACATAACCGTTGCGGTCTTGTCGAACATCCGGTCCCAATTGTAATTTTCCTTTATGAATACAGGTATGAGACCGGTTTGCCAATCATTGCACTGAATCACATCAGGAACCCATTTCATATATTGCATCGTCTCGATTACAGCCTTACAAAATAAAATATAACGTTCATCTTCATCCGGATCCATCGTATAGATATAACGTCTGTAAAAATAATGTGGACAATCCACAAAAAACACATCGACGTCCGATTGAGGTAATGTTGACCTCAAAATGTGAACTGAACGCACTACACCGGCAACTCGGATAGGAATTTCTCCTATTTGAGATTCATAATGTAAAGAATGTCTGTTTTCGTCAATTATAGAATATCTGGGCAGGAAAACTTTGACTTCACAACCGATTTCAGCCAAAGCTTTTGGAAGCGCTCCAATGACATCGGCTAAACCGCCGGTCTTGGCAAAGGGGGCACATTCGCTTGCAGCAATTGCTATTTTCATCAAATAAAGGTTATAAATAATGTCCGATCATTTGCTGCCAGTAGGGCCAGTCATGGCCAAATCCGTTATCCCAAAAGTAGTATTGATGGCGTATACCTCGATCGCTAAGAACTTTATGAAAAAATTCATTACGTTCGCGGCAAGGATCCAAATCACTGGTAACTAATACTAAATCAGTTTTGGAATTATAATGGTCAAGATAATAAGGGTCGCTAAGATACTGCATATAATGCGCTGGATTATTGTAATAGCATAGATCGTCGTAATAGCCGTTGAGAAAGCTTTGAATCGTAAAAGATCCGCTCAAGCTTATCGCTTTATCAACCAATTCAGGATGCTTGAGAGCAAAATTGACAGCGTGGTAGCCTCCAAAGCTACATCCAAAAAGAACAAGATATCCTGTACCTGTTTTATGCCTTAGATAGGGAAGAAATTCATGAATTAGATACTCTTCGTAGAGCACATGACGTCTTGCTTTTTCATGCGGATGAATGCTTTCGTTATACCAACTGTCGTAGTTAATCGAATCGATACAAAAAAGTTGAATAAGCCCTGCATCGATTTTGCCGGCAATAGGTTCGACCATTCTACGGTCAGAGAACTCAAAATGATTACCCAATGTCGTCGGAAATACAACCACGGGAGCTCCGGCATTTCCAAAATAGATAAAATCCATTTGTTTATTCAGCTTATCGCTATACCATCCATGCATGTAGTGCTGCATGTCATTCCTCGTATGAATAAAAACAAGTTTTTTTAAATACCTTCCATCGATTCGAGTTCAGCTCTTACCGATCCTACGGCTATTTTACTTTTCATCAAAACAGGAATTCTTCGTGCATCATCCGTCAGCCAAATATTGAGATCGGATCGATTTTTAAATGGACCTATCGGCGTTTGAACAACAACACATGCAAAATCGCCTGCACTAACCGAGACCCGTTCTTTCCGTAAAACTTTCACGACAGCGTCCCGGTATTTCCCGTTATCAAAAGTCGCTAATGTAATCTCGTTACCAATAGCAAGGGGTTGTGTACGAATATAATAGAATGCTGAAATTATATCTTGAACGAATACGGGAACATTAACTTCGGTTTGGCCGGAATCAACATCGGCAATCGAAGCCTTACCCTTGTCATGGTGGAAGTCAACGACAAAATTTCGTTTATATCCGCCTTCGCTGGTGTTTTTAACATAGCGAAGGGGGTACATACCTTCCATATCGACGTAGGTTTCCAATCGATTTCTGACCTTATAAAGCGTTGAAAAAAAAGCATTGGAATTTGTTACAGCTGAAATGGCATAACAAGGGCGATCGTTGACTGTTGTAGTATTTTCGACCGCTAAAATTGCCGTTCCCGCGCTAATAAACTCCCAGCCGATAGAAAAAGTTAGTTTTTCACCAACTCTAAAAGCATTATTCTCAATTTTGCGGAGCGATTCACCTTGATTTTTACTTTCTTCAACATGTGAAGTTATGGATACGGTGAAAAAAACAAACAAAAGTTTAATGATCATGTGCTGATTAAATTGGGATAGATTTTTTGATTGGCGCGATGAATGATATTTGGAAATATTTCGTCGAGCACGTTCCGAATTTCATTGAATGTTTTTTGATAGAATTCGACCCCTAGTCCCATCGGATCGGGAATGGAATCAATTAATCCGGCCGATCGCTCTTTTCCAAAGGCTTTTAGCAAAAACGTTTTATGCCTGGCGCTCGGAAAATTGTCCAGAATGAAATTCAAATGATCGATGGACAAAGCAAAAATAATGTCGGATTGTTCGACTAAAACTCGATTGATCGATTTTGATCGGATTGCTGAAATATCTATTCCGTTTTGCTGCGCAATCTGAACGGATTTATCAGAAGGTTTATTGCCCTCAAAAGCATAGATGCCGCAGGACTGAATCCATATCTTATCGGAAAGACTCGGCGGCGCTTCTTCTTTGACTTTCTTCTGCAGAATCCCTTCAGCCATAGGACTCCGACACATGTTTCCAGTGCAAACAAAAAGAACGGAATAAATGTCATTAAAACTGTATGTGCCCATATAACTCTCGACTATATTAAAAGGTCGGTCCAGATTGTCCAGTGGCGACTTTATTATCTTGGGTTCAGCCGGCCTCTGACGATCCTTTCTGGGAGAGACTTTTTTGATTGAACTGATACGGCGTTTTGAAAGTAATTTTTTTCCGGCTTTTACTTTTTCTCTTTTTGTTTTTTCTTTTCTGTGTTTCTTATTAAGTGTTTTTTTCTTGGTCGTTTTGGCCTTAATCAGTTTCTTTTTCTTAATGATTTTATTTTTTGAAGGTTTTTTGACTGCTTTTGCTTTCTGTTTTTTATAAAGCTTTTTTTTATTTTTTTTGATTTTGTTTTTCTTTTTCATAGGCAGTCTGTTTTTTATACGGCCACTGATTCGTTAGTATTTTTTATATTAAAAAGTTCGGAATTAATTTCTTCTTTCTCAAAAACCTCTACTTCAAGGCCTTCTGAACAGTTTGTGCAGATCGGAATTTCTTTTCGTTTTGTAAAAATCTGCTTTCGGAATTTTGCATAATTTTCATTTTTCCATATTTGGCGCATGCCCCCATCTGAGAAAATATTTCCCAATGGATATTCAGCATTTTTGTCAAAACAGCACGGAGAAACCGTTCCATCCCAATTGACGACAGGGCACAACAGCACCCACCTGCAAAAATTGACTTCTTCCAATCGTGTTTTGAAATGGCCGGTATCATCTAATTCATAACGCCGATATTTTTCATTTTTTGGTAAGAATTCTTCTGCCTGATCATCGGTATAAACTTGAGCCGTTTTAAAAGACAAAACCTGAACGCCACATTCATGCGCCAGTTGTCGTATCGCGTCAAATTCATGTTCGTTATGCTTCATAACGATAAATTGTAATTCAATAACCGGTGTTTTACTTTTCAATTTTTTTTTCGCTTCAGTAACGGCAAGCATGCCTTTGTATACTTTTTCGAATTTTCCATTGACGCGATATTTCTCGTAAGTCTCCTGCGAAGCGCCGTCGACAGCTATTATCAAAGTACTTAATCCGGAACGTACAATGTTTTCGGCATTCTCAATAAGAAAATGGCCGTTGGTGCTCGTCATAGTTTTTATTCCGCGATCCGATGCATAACGAACCATTTCAACAAATTGACGGTTTACAAACGGCTCACCCTGACTCCATAATGTCAAATGAACCAAATATCTACCCATTTCATCAATCAACCTTTTAAAGTTGTCAAGACCCATCAAACCGTCTTCGCGTGTCATTAACTTACTGCCAGTTATGCAAAGAGGGCATCGTAAATTACAAATGTTTGTCGGTTCAATCATCATCAAAAATGGATAACCTAAAGTGATGTTCCTTCGAGTTATCTTACATAAACCATAAGATAAAACAACAAGTAACATATTAGGGATTTTAAATAAATTCTTCGGCTTTGTCAGAATATCTACAAATTCTTTTAAAACGTAGTTCATGTTTTTCTAAAAACTGGTTAGTCCATGATAATGTATTTATTAGGTAAAATCAAGCCAAGATAACTCTCTTAAACTAATAAATTTATAACATAGTAATAGTAGTATTTTGTATTGTGAATTTGTTGATAACCCACAACATCTTTTGTTTTTATTTAATTTAATGCTGGTAAATGTATTAAAAATTGTTATTAAACTTCATAAGAATGTTATTTTAACATTCTTAACAATATACAAGCGGCTTTTGTAAACATGACGAATACAGCAATCCACTATTTATAAAGATCATGTTCCAATAGAAATGTTAACGTTGATGCCCGCCAGAATTCGTGTGATTTTACCGGCGATTAAACTTTTGTTACTTTCATATTTGAAGAACATCCCACCCGTCAATCGGCTGGTAAAGGAATAATCGATGCGAGGCTCGACCGACCAAATGGTAGCCTCATCCGTTTTTTTCTTTTCCGGAATTTCTAATGTTGTATTATAGTTAAATGAAACGCGTTTGTTGTAAGCAAAGGTATTTGAAATTCGGACTTCATTATTAAGCTGTTTGTTTTTTAAAAACCACAACGGCAAGCGGAATCCCCCGCGTTTAACGTAAGAAAGAGTTGATGTTATTGATTTTGAGTTAGACGTTTGCCTTGATTTCTGTTGTGTGTTTTCAATATTTGTATTTGTAAATGTCACATTTTGCGTAATGCCCCCTTTCCACATGATGTCAAAACCCATTTGTGGAAAAGTTTGATTATTGGAAATATTATCGGTTTGAAATTTTCTGTTGTTGCTGATAAAATCTTTGCCAGGAATACCGTTCGATTTTTCACTTTTATATTCGGAAAATGTTCTTGTCTTTTTGGAATTGTAATTGAAATTAAAATTAATGTTGTTCGTGAGCCCACTCATGAGATTAAAGATTGGCCAGCGTCCGATATTGGATGCGCGAAAAGTCAGATCATAAAATATTGGCAATGGAGACGACTGGAGCCACGGGAATAGTGTAGAAGTTGTTTTTGTACGGGTTTCAGTATTGTTGGTACCAAGTCCGCGGCTCTCCGTGTAATCAAATCTGAGATCAACGGTGAAATAGATAAAATTGAAACCATAAGTAAAACCGTAATTTAACGTTTTGCGGGCTTGATAGGTGAAAAGTCCTTGGCTTTGATAAACTCTGTGTTTATTGAATTGATCAATGGTGTCGAGATTAAAACTAAAAAGATTGTGCATGAAATCGCTGGTGGGTGTAGTTGTGTATCCAAACCACATCATCGCGGGATCCGGCCGTTGATCAAGACCGCTCAGAGTAACTGAGTTATCGAAAGAAGTATTGAAGCGAACATCGTTAATC
>JABWBZ010000191.1 GCA_013359335.1 bacterium | reverse complement strand
CAACGGCAATTCACAGCAATTGTATTTTAAATACTATTCGCTCAACGACGGATTCCCGCACGCCCAAGTCTGGGACATTTGTCAGGATCGCCATGGTTTCGTTTGGTTTGCCACGGGCGGCGGGCTGATTAAATATGATGGAGTTAGATTCCGTACGTTCACCAAAGATGACGGACTGGTGGGTAATGTGGTTCGCAGCATCTTTCAGGACGATGATGATAAATTATGGATCACATGTGACGAAGGCGTTTCGATTTTTGACGGCCAGATTTTTGAAAATTATACTTCGGATGACGGTTTAGGCAATGGATTTGTTTGGGAAACCGTGAAAGACCGGCAAGGCAATTACTGGTTTCCTACTAATCATGGCGGTATCAGTTGTTTTAACGGGAAACAATTTAAAAATTTTACCAAAGATCAGGGGCTTGTCGGCAATGATTTTCGAGCTGGTTTCATCGATAGCCGCGGCGATCTATGGTTTGGCGGACGCGGCGGAGCCGCATGGTTAAAGTTTAACCAAACGAAATATGATTCGATTTTTGAAAACTTCATCATACCGGAAGACGTTAACAAAATTACCGAAGACTGGTTGGGGAGAATTATATTTTGTACTAAAAACGGCGTTTTATTTTTTGACGTTCCGCGTTTTCTTAAGCGCCAAAGCCATGATTATCGAGCATTCATAACAAGACTGACTGTTCAAGACGGATTGGTTCATCCCGATGTTTCCTCCGTCGCCGTGACGCGCGATTCGTCGATCTGGATTGCAACGGATCATGGGCTCAGTAAATACCGTAGCGGGCATTTTCATAATTATTTCGTTGATGAAAATTATTCTTCCAACAGCCTTCATGCCGTGATCGAAGATCGTGAGGGAACCATCTGGATTGGCACAAACGGGGGCGGATGTTTTAAAATTCCTTATCAAAACATTTTCAATTTTACTATTAAAGACGGTTTATCGTCCAACGTTGTCAATGCTTTGACAGGCGATGACGAAGGCTTAATTTATATCGGCAGCGACAACGGATTGGATGTTTACGATCATGCCCAAATCCGCTCCATATCCAAAAACTGGCTGCCGGCGGGCGATGCCGTGTGGTCACTCAAATTTGATCGCACGAAAACTTTATGGGTAGGATCGGAACATCATCTTTTTGAATATAAAAACGGCAACGTGCGCAATCGAAATGATATCTATTCCATGACGCAATCAACTATTATTGACATCGAAGAAAGCGATAACGGATGGATGTGGTTTGGCACACTCAATGGGCTGATGGTTAATGATGGAAAGAAAACGGTTCTGTATACGAAAGAAAAAGGATTGCCGGGCAGTCAGGTGTGGTGTATCTTTAAAGATCGCCGGCATCGGATCTGGTTGGGTGTCTCAGGCGGTTTGGTTTCGGTGCAAAACGTGTCAAATCCGGATTCTCTGAAATTTCAAATTTGGACCACGGAAAATGGCCTGATCGACAATACGGTCAATGTTGTTCGCGAAGATAAGAATGGTAATTTGTGGATCGGAACCGATTTGGGGGTTTCACATTTTGATGGAAAAAAATTTATCAATTACAGCGCCAAAAATTTAGGACTCGGTGATAACATTGTGCCGGTCATTGAATATGATCCACAAAACGATCGAATGTGGTTTGGCAGCAAAGGTTTCGGTTGGTTTAATTATCACGATAAACCCCAGTTGATCAAACTCCTGAGCAAAACCAGCGGAATGCTGGGAGACGAAGCGACGACCAATAACAGTTTGTATCTGGATCATCGAGAGCGGGTTTGGATCGGCAGTTTTAGCGGGCTCACGCGATTTCAAAATACTGCCGAGAAAGCCTCCATCGCTCCGCCCGTTTATATAAAAAAAATTGCAATGTCTGATTCGGTGATTTATTTTAATTTTCTGTCGACGATGCAACGTCCAATGCAATTTTCATTTAAGGGAAATTACATTGAGTTTGAATTTGTCGCCCTGTCGTATTTGGACGAAAAAGAAAATCAGTATCAGTATAAGTTGGAAGGTTTTGAAGAAAATTGGTCCGAATTCACCAAAAAAAATGATGTGCGATACACCAATCTTAGTCCAGGAGAATACACATTTGTTGTAAAAGCGCAAAACAGTGAAAAGGTTTTCAGCGCGTTGCCGGCGACTATTACGTTTACCATTCCCGCGCCATGGTGGCGTAATCCATGGTTTATAGCCATTGCGCTTCTGATGGGCTCGGGCGTAGCGTATGGAAGCTATCGGCTTCGTGTCAATCAAAAATTGCAACGTGTGCGGCGAAGGAATCGCGAGCTGGAAATGAAAGTTCAGGAACGGACGTCAGAAATTTATAAACAGAAAGAAGAATTACAAAAAATATTGGATCAGTTACAACGAACGCAAACGCAGCTCGTTCAATCGGAAAAAATGGCCGCATTAGGGCAGTTGGTTGCCGGAGTTGCTCATGAAATCAATAACCCGACTTCCATTCTTGCCGGTAACGTGATGTACGTGGACGACTATGTCCGAACACTGCGAACTCTGATCGCGCAGTATGAATCGCAATCTAACGGACAATTATTCGCCGATATCGAAACTTACAAAAAGTCGGTGGACTACGAATTTATAAAATCCGATTTGGACGTACTGATTGGCAGCATGAAAAACGCAACGGAACGCATCCGCAATATCGTTTTGGATCTTAGAAATTTTTCGCGCCTGGATGAAGTTGAATTAAACGAGGTCAATATTCATGATTGTATCGATACGACCGTTAAACTTTTTATGAATCAATACAAGCATATTTTAGTGATTCATAAACATTACTACGCGACCCATAATATTTTTTGCTATGTTAACCAGATCAATCAAGTCCTGCTCAATCTGTTGGTCAATGCCGCGCAAGCGATTGAAAAAAAATATCTGAATCATTCATCCAGCGCGATTGTGGGCGAGATCAACATCACAACTGAAAATGAAAATGATGGCGGCGTGATCGTAAAAATTCGGGACAATGGATGCGGTATTCCCGAATTTATTCGTTCAAAAGTTTTCGATCCTTTTTTTACGACAAAACCGGTTGGGCAAGGCACAGGTTTAGGTTTATCAATAAGTTATGGAATCATTGAGAAACATAAAGGTAAAATTCATTTTGAAAGTAAAGTCAATGAATGGACTGAATTTTCCTTTACACTTCCATGCAAACCCCACGAAATACCCTCTTGAGTGACGTGTATCACAGCACGAATAAGCGATTCAACCTATATTGATTGCGCAAGGTAGGGTTAAGTGGGAGAGAGTTCCTTAAAGTATTTTCAGAGAAATAGCAACACTATTTCTTCCATTAATTTTGGTTTATGAAAATGCTACTCTCTCTCATTATTTTTTTCCTCCTCACTCAAATTACTTGATCAGAAAATTCACTCCTCTTATATTCCCATTCATAAATTTTTTTTGTAAACAAGCAAAGGTGTTACTATGGCAATCATGGCTGAATCGGTATTGGCTAACCAGCTTAACGAAGAGCTTAAGAAAGCGATGAAAAGCGGGGATAAAGAAAAACTGGAAGCCGTGAGAATGTTGAAATCCAGCCTCCAAAAGTTAATCATCGATAAAGGACCGGATTTCAAAGCGGAAGATGAGATGTCGTTTTTATTGGCGGAATCAAAGCGCAGGAAGGAAGCAATCGAACTTTATCAAAAAGGTGGTCGTGAGGATTTGGCCAAAAAGGAATTATATGAACTCAGTATAATTGCAGAATATTTGCCGAAACAACTCGACGATGTTGAACTGTCAAAAATAATTGAAGATACGATCAAAGAAACTGGAGCGGCATCGTCCAAAGACATGGGTAAGGTGATGGGAGTTGTCATGAATAAGGTCAAAGGGCAAGCCGATGGTAAAAAAGTGCAGGAGTTGGTAAAAAAGAAATTAAACGGATGAATTTTGTTTTGAGTCCATATAGTGTCGCAGGATGACTACGGCAGCCAAAGTGTCGATTTTTTCTTTGCTCCGTCGCTTTTTTTTTTGTTCTGACTCCAATAACATTTTTTTAGCCGTTATGGATGTAAATCTTTCGTCGCAGAAATCCACCGGAATGCCAGTTTCTTTTTTCAGATTTTCAGCAAACGTTTTAATCTTGACGGCTTTCGCACTTAAACCGCCTTGCGTATCGTAAGGCAGACCCATGATAATTTGTGATACTTCTTGTTCATGGATAATGGATAACAATTGCCGTATAGCGTCGCGGTCGTTTTTCACGATGAGCGTCGTTAAACCTGCGGCAATGATTCGCATAGGATCGCTCAACGCCAATCCAACGCGTGTCTCACCGTAATCGATTGCTAATATTCTGCCTTTGACCATAAACAATAAAACCATCCTGAAAGTTTCAAGATGGTTTCTAAAATTTGATTCACATTTCGACTTTTTAATTGCCTGCAGTGCCTTCAGACTTTAGCGGTTGCTTGAGCACTTCTTTGAGCAGTTTGCCAGGTTTAAAATGCGTTTTACGTCTTGGAGGAACGTAAATAATCTCGCCGGTTTTGGGATTACGCGCTTTGGGTTTAGCCTTGGTGGTTTTGACTTCAAATACACCAAAATCACGGATTTCGATACGGACATCCGGATCGGCTTCTGAGAGAATTTCTCGAATTGACTCGAAAACAATGTCCACCAAATGCTCGACATTATGAACTTTTTCGTTCATTTTATCCGCAACGCGCTTGGAAACATCTTTCTTAGTCATTGTTTTCATTGAAGAAATCTCCTCTAAAACCCGTAAATCTCATTTCAACTACGTAGGCCTATAATAAAGAATTCATTTCTCATTGTCAAGTAAAACTTAAAGTTAGCTCGCTTTCAGTTCGGAGTTCAAAATGGTACATGAAATTTTTTTTGAACGCTCAAGTATAGTAAATCTAGCATTATTTTTTACAAATTCAGTTTTTACATAGCCTAATCCGATATTACGTTTATGCATAATTGAAAAAACAGAACTTGTAATAATACCGATTTCTTTATCGTCTGCTAAAATCTTGTTTTCAAAAGATACTTGATCATCGAGTTCAAATAAATGCAACTGCCGTTGAACTTTGTTATAGCTATCAAGCCGGGCGATGACTTCCTGACCGATATAACATCCTTTGGTGAAACTGACCGCTTCATACAAGCCTGCTTCAAGTGGATTGAATTTGTCCGAAAGCTCGTAAGGGTATAGCGGAATTTTTTGTTCGATACGAAGAATGTTGTAGGCGTCCCAGCCGCAAGCTTTCGCTCCAGACATACTCAGCTGACTCCAGAGTTTCGAACTTGTTGACTGCGGGGCGATAATCGTAAAACAGGGAATTTTTAAAATGTTAGACGAACTGATTATTAAATCATTTTGTTCGAAAATTACTTTTTGAAATTTTCCTTTCGAGGGAATTTTTCCAAATAATTTTTGCAATACTACTGTTGCCTGATCTCCTGTTATTTCAAATTGATCCCAACTTTCGGTAACTACTTCCATCTTAACGTCATCACGAATGATGTAACGATCAAGCCATTGAAATACTTTCTTATCGTTTTGTGGAGCGCATATCATCCAGATACATTCAGAATCCTTGAACAATCTGACCGAATCGATAATACGTCCTTTTTCATTGGTCAAAACGGTCACACACACATCTCCATCAGACATCGATTTGACATCGTTGGTAGAAAGGCGATTGAGAAAATCCAGCACATCGTTTCCCTTGAATCGTATCCGCCCATACAAAGAAAAATCGATGAGTCCGGCATTTTTAAGAATATGGTATTCCGATTCGACGCTTTCGTAGTAAGAAGGCCATTCAATTTCTAATGGTTCAACCTGTCTAAAAGACGCTCCGAAAGATTTATGAAATCCTGGATTCATAGGTGTTGATGATAAGGATTTTTTAAAAATTAATTATCCGAAAATACAAAAAACAAGCGTTTCTTGAAAAGAAATTTATTGATGAAGCTAAAACTCATCATCTGATTGAATTAAAAGGGCATCGCTCGGTAGGGGGATTACGGGCATCAATTTATAATGCGATGCCCCAAGAGGGGGTAGCCAAGCTGGCTCAGTTTATGGCTGACTTCAGAAAAAAGGCCTGCTAGGCTTTTATAATAATAGGCTCTAATTTTTCCCCCGTTAAACACACTAGTCCCAATAAATACTGGGGGGAGGGATTCATTAAATAACAAGATCCCCCAAATCTTTCAGGGCCCAACCATTCACACCAAACCCTGTCCTCATGAAAAGTAAAGGCTGTTTTTTGAAAGGAGTCTGATGATTCTGTTACACCCATTTTAAAATGGGCTTCTTTCATGACCCAAATTTTTCGGAACAAATCAACAAAATCACGTTCTTCTTCAATAAAGGCCAGCTTTAACCATTCAGGCTGGGAACAATAATCCCTGGCATAATCGCGAACATTAAGTCTGGGAGAGTCATCTTCAAGATCAATCCCCACAGGATTTTGGGCCAAAGTCCAAGCGGCCATCCCCCGGGTATGCGTCAGACTAAAAAACCAGGGTTGTTGATGATAAGGAGCTGGGAGTTTTGAATATTGAATCAAAGGCCTTTGACGAGGATTAAAAATCAGGGGGACTTCGTGG
>JABWBZ010000190.1 GCA_013359335.1 bacterium | reverse complement strand
AGTCCAGGATCTGGCCGATCTCTGCTCATTCGAAGAAGTCGCCTACCTGATTTGGAACGGCGAACTCCCGAACAAAGCGCAGCTCGCCGCATTCGAGAAGATGGAACGCTCAAACCGAGCCATCAGTGACCAGCTGCTTTCCGTGATCCGGCTTTTTCCCAAGCAGGCGCATCCGATGGATACCGTACGTACCGGCGTGAGTTATCTGGGCATGGAAGACGCCGATCTCGCAGCCAACTGCGAAGCCGAGAAATGGTCCGATCCCAAGGCCAACTATGAAAAATCTGTTCGGCTCATGGCCAAGATCCCGACCATCATCGCAGCCGACTACCGCTGCCGCAAAGGCAAGGCTCCCATCGCTCCGAAACCTGAGCTCACCTTCTCGCAGAACTTTTTCCATATGTGCTTCGGAGAAGTGCCTCCCCCCGAAGTCATCAAGGCATTTGACGTATCTCTCATTCTTTACGCCGAGCATGGCTTCAACGCATCCACGTTCACGGCACGCGTCGTGACCTCGACTCTCTCTGATATCTACAGTGCGGTTGTGGCCGGAATTGGCTCGCTTAAAGGGCCGCTCCATGGCGGCGCAAACGAGCAGGTCATGCACGTGCTCAAAGAAATCGAATCCCCCTCTCGCGCGAAGGAATGGATGCTCACTGCCCTCAAAGAAAAGCGAAAAATCATGGGATTCGGCCATCGCGTGTATAAAAATTTCGATCCGCGCGCCACGATCATCAAAAAAACCTGCGACAAGGTTTTGAATAAGCTCGGCATTCACGATCCGCTGCTTGATATTGCGCATCAGTTGGAGGAAGTCGCGTTGAAAGATCCGTATTTCATCGAGAAAAAATTATATCCGAACGTGGATTTCTACAGCGGCATTATTTATAAAGCCATGTGTTTCCCGGTTGAAATGTTTACCGTGCTGTTCGCCATCGGGCGTATGCCTGGCTGGATCGCACAATGGAAAGAAATGATGGAATCCAAAGAGACGCGCATTGGCCGCCCGCGACAGATTTATACCGGATTTAATGAACGCAAATATACTTCGATTTCGAAACGAGGTTAACGGATTCTAACCTATAGAATGTTGAATCGTTATTATTTTTACTGAACTACTCATGAAACCCCGAACCAGGTTCGGGGTTTTATTTTAAAACGGAGATGCATTTTTGCGAATTATCGTACAACGCGTCAGCCACGCCAGCGTGTCGGTCGATGGACAGATTGTCGGCCAGATCGGGATGGGATTGGTCCTGCTTATCGGATTTCGAGAAAGCGATACGGAAGAAGAATTGGCGTTTTGGGCCGACAAGTGCACGCACCTCCGCATATTCAACGATCCTGATGAAAAAATGAATTTATCATTACTCGACGTCGGCGGAGAAATTCTCGCCATCTCACAATTTACGGTTTATGGAGACGCCCGCAAAGGCCGCCGGCCGAGTTTCACCGACGCTGCCAAACCGGAAATCGCCGAACCGCTGTATTTGCGGTTTATCGCATTGCTTAGAAAAAAAGGCATTCGTGTGGCCGCCGGAATTTTCGGCGCGATGATGGAAGTGGAAATTCATAATTCCGGTCCGGTAACCATTATCTTAGAAAAATAACCATGCTCGGTCAGTCAAAAATTATTTTTCTGTTGATATTCTGCGCCGAAATAATTTACTCTCAGGTAACGTATGCCGATAGCGTGATTACTTTTCCCGATACATCGCAGGCGGATTCGTCGGTTGCCGCAAAAGCCTTGCAGGATACGGCCGGCGGCGGATTGGACACGCTTATTTTTTACGGCGCCGATACGACCGAAGGCACCCTGGACAATTCCACCGTCATTCTCAAAAATAATGCATGGGTCAAATACCGAGGCATGGAAATTCGCGCCGCCCGGATTACGATGATCCAACCTCAACGCCTGATGATTGCGGAAGCCGTTCCCGATTCCGTCGATTCACTTGGCGCCGCCGTCACCTACAAAGGAATTCCTGAATTCAGCGAAAACGGCGAATCGTTTCGCGGTAATAAAATGGAATATAATTTCGATACGCGCCGCGGCCGCGTGATCATGGGTGAAACCAAATTAGAAGATGGGCTTTACTACGGACAAAATATCCGCAAGATTGGCGACAACACGTTGTACGTTAAAAACGGACGTTTTACAACATGCGAGGGACACGATCCTCATTTTTATTTTCAAACCAGGGAAATGAAAATGATCGTCAAAGACAAAGTCGTTGCCAAGCCGATTATTCTGCATATCCACGAAGTGCCGATTTTTGCCATTCCGTTCGGAGTATTTCCAAACCGGTCCGGGCGGGCTTCGGGTATTACGCCGCCGTCGTACAATGAAACGCCGCGCGAGGGCAAACAGGTACGGAATTTCGGTTATTACTGGGCGCCCAACGATTATTTCGATGCGTTGCTGCAGGTAGATTTTCTCGACAAAGCCGGGTTTCTGGTGCATGGCGGCGCGCGCTACGCTAAACGGTACGAATACACCGGCAGTTTTCAATTTTCTCGATCGTCGTTGAGTTATATCACAGGCGAAAAAACAAATTTATGGAGCGTCGACGTCACGCACAATCACACGCTCTCGGAACGATCGAATTTAAACGCTGACATTCATTACGTCAGCAGTAAAAATTTTTATCAATTTACAAGCATCAACCCCGATCAGATTCTCAATCGCCAGATCCGCACCAACGTGAGTTACAATACGACGTTCGATTGGGGCAGCCTTTCGGCGAATCTTTCTCAATCCAAAAATCTGGATAACGGCCAGCGCGAGTTTACTTTCCCTAATGTTTCAATTACCAAATCGTCGGCGGCCATTTTTCCAAAAAGCGAAAATGATAAAAACAAACCCGACCAATGGTATCAAACTATTCGTTACAGTTATAGTTCAAACGCGCTGCGCCGTGAAACTCAGGCCAATGACAGCGCCGCCGTATTGAGCGCTGTGGGTATGAATCACACAGCCGGGCTCAGCGCGCCGTTTAAAATCTTACGTTATTTCAATCTGACGCCCAGCGTCAATTTCCAGGAAACCTGGTTTGACAGGCGGTCGGAAAATTTCCGCTACACAGCGGACAATAGGCCCGTGTCCGATACGGTACGTGGTTTTTTCGCACGTCACACGTTCAACGCCAGTTTATCGTTTTCGACCAAAGTGTACGGCGTGATGAATCCCCATCTTTTTGGATTGGAAACTTTCCGGCATGTGATGACGCCCAGCGTCAGCCTGACTTATCAACCTGATTTTTCTTCGAGCCAATGGGGCTATTATGAGGCCGCGAGAGATACCACTGGAAGAAAAACTAAATTCGACCGCTACAGCGGCAATATTCTTTTCGGCGGAACGCCGCAAGGAAGATCACTTTCGTTAGGCGCCAATCTGGGAAATGTTTTTCAGGCTAAATATCTTGCAACTCCAGCGGATTCGTCAAAAACCAATGAACCTGCTGAAAAAAAAATCGATCTGTTAAATTGGAACAGCAGCATCAGTTATAATTTCGAAGCGCCTGAATTTAAACTCTCATTATTGAGTTCGTCGTTCACCTTGAGCAATGATCTCGCAAAACGCATCAGTTTAACGCTTAATTTAACGCATGACTTCTATCGTTATGACCGTACGCTCAATCGCCGCGTGAACGATCTTGTTAAAATTCCAAGATTGGTCAATGCGTCGTTGACGTCGGGATTTACGCTTGGCGGCGGCGATCAATCGCAGTCTCAGGCCGAACCGCAGGAAAATAATTTGCCGGCTTATAATCAGCGATTGCCGGTTGCCAGTACGCTTCCGGTCGACGTGCCCTGGAGTGCGCGTTTCGATCTCAACTATGACATTAATAAGAGCAATCCGAATAATGTCAGCAAAACGTTTGGAATGAATATGAGCGGAAGCGTGAAGATATCTCAGAATTGGCAGGCTACGTATTCCGCGCGGCTCGATATTTTGAAAAAAGATCTGGTCAGTCAGACTTTTTCATTTTCGCGAGACTTACATTGCTGGGAAATGCGGTTTGACTGGACGCCGAACGGCCCGGCCGCCGGGTATTTTTTCATCGTGCAAATCAAATCCCCTACTTTGCGTGACATCAAATTGCAGAGAACCGACTACGGCAGTCGGATTTTTAATTGATCAATTTATTTCAAATATTCTTTTAAATAAAAACCGGTATACGAACGTTCATTTAAAATAACTTCTTCCGGCGTCCCGGTTGCAATCACCTCACCGCCTTTGTCGCCGCCTTCCGGCCCCAGATCAATAATATAATCGGCGCATTTGATAACATCGAGATTATGCTCGATGACCAAAATCGAATTACCGCTTTCGAGAAGTTTATTAAAACTGATTAATAATTTATTGATGTCTTCAAAATGCAATCCGGTCGTTGGCTCATCGAGAATGTACAAAGTATGCTCTTCCTTTCGATCAGCCATGTGTGCAGCGAGTTTCACGCGTTGAGCTTCGCCGCCGGAAAGCGTGTTAGCCGATTGTCCTAACTTCAAATATCCGAGCCCGACGTCATCCAATACCTGCAGTTTAGCAACAATTTTCGGAAATGTTTTGAAAAAATCGATGGCTTCCGTCACCGTCATATTCAGTACATCGAAAATGTTTTTATCATGGTAATGAACTTCCAACACTTCTTTTTTATAACGCCGGCCTTTACACTCTTCGCACACCAGCGCAACGTCGGCGAGAAACTGCATTTCGACCATGATTTCGCCCGCGCCTTCGCATTCCTCGCAACGTCCTCCCGGCACATTGAATGAAAACGTACCGGATTTATATCCGCGAAGTTTGGCCATCGGCACACCGGCATACACATCACGAATCGCATCAAAAACTTTGATATACGACGCGGGATTGCTGCGCGGCGTTCGTCCGATCGGATGTTGATCGACCATCTCAAGAGCGCGTATATTTTTGATGCCTTTGATGTCCTGATGCCGGCCGGCTTTTCCTAACCCCATTCCCAATTTGCGCATCGCGCCGGCATATAAAACGTCGTGAACGAGCGTTGATTTACCGGAACCGCTGACGCCGGTGATACACACAAACATTCCCAGCGGAATTTTAACGTCGACATTTTTCAAATTATTCTCGGCTGCGCCGAGAATTTGAATCGTTTGGCCGTTGCCTTTACGGCGTTTGGCGGGAAGGGCGATTTCTTTTTTCCCTGAAAGATATGATCCCGTAAGCGACTGTTGATCGTTTATGATTTGTCTAATGCTGCCCTGGCTGACAATTTCACCGCCGTGAACACCGGCGCGCGGCCCCATGTCGATAATTTGATCGCAGTGGCGCATCATGTCGCGATCGTGTTCGACCACAACCACGGTATTACCGATATTACGCAGATTTTGCAAAATGCGAATCAATTTATCATTGTCGCGGGAATGAAGGCCGATGCTGGGTTCATCCAAAATATACAACGAACCGACCAATGACGAACCCAGTGAGGTCGCCAGGCTGATCCGCTGCGCTTCACCTCCTGAAAGAGTGCCGGCCATGCGGCTGCACGTCAAATAACCCAAACCGACATTTTTCAAATACGTCAGGCGTTTATTGATTTCCTCCAACGCGCGGCGTCCGATTTCATAGTCCATCTCGGATAATTTCAAATTAGAAAAAAAACTAAACGCTTCCGCAATCGTCATGTTATGGACGTCATGAATCGTGCGTCCGTCGATCTTGACAAAATTTGCATCAGGCCTCAAGCGCGAACCACCGCAATCGGAACACGTCACATAACCGCGATATTTACTAAGCAGCACGCGAACGTGCATTTTGTAAGTTTTTGTCTCAAGCCAATTAAAAAATTCCCGAATACCGTCGAAACCCGTTCCACCTTTTAAAACTTTTTGATATTGTTCTTTGGTCAAATCCATCACGGGAACATCCAGCGGAATTCCATTTTTCTTAGCGTTTTTTTCAAGCCGCTCTTGGAAATCTGCGTATCCTTCCGTTGTCCATGGTTTAATGGCGCCTTGCTTCAGGGTTTTGGCTCGATCTGGAATGACCAATTCCATGTCGATTTCGATTTTATTGCCGAAGCCCTGGCAGTGCGTACATGCCCCATACGGATTATTGAACGAAAACAATCGCGGCTCGGGTTCGATGAAAGTTCGCCCGCAGTGATTGCATTCGAATTTATTCGAGAAACTCAGATCGGGACCTTCGAGCAAACGAATGACGATTCGTCCGTCGCCGCCGTTAAATGCCGTTTCGATCGAGTCCGCAAGTCGGGAACGATTGTCTTCATTAACGACCAAGCGATCGATAAGGATTTCTAATTTTTTCGACTTTAAAATTTTTTTTACAACGACGGCATCGTCAAAAGTCTGCATTTCTCCGCCGATAATAACGCGATTAAAACCTCTTTCGCGAAACTCCAGAATTTTTTTCTCATCGGCAGCCGATTGAAATAAAATATAAAGTTTTGTTCCCTCCGGATAAGCCATGATTGTCTGGACAATGCCCGACACCGTGTCTTTCCGAACCAACACCTTGCAATCGGGACAGAAAGTTTTTCCAACTCTTCATTGATAACCTTCATGACATCTTCAGGCACCACGCGTTGTTTAAGGCGTGCATTAAACTTTTCGCGGTCGATCGATTTGTCGTCTTTTTCGATGCCTAGTTCTTTTTTAAT
>JABWBZ010000189.1 GCA_013359335.1 bacterium | reverse complement strand
GTGATTTTGATCCACGGCGGGGTTGGAGATATTCCGGTCAAGCCGAAAGATTGGGGCATCTATACCTCGATGGGACGAGGAATAGCCGCGTCGGGCCTGGCTGCGGTCGCGTTCAATCAACGCCTCAGTTATCCCCAGCGCCGATACGAAGAAGGCGCTCAAGACATCAAAGACTTGATAGCTTATCTCCGAAAAAACGCGGCCTCGTTGCAGATCGATCCGGATCGTTTGTGTCTCGTAGTTTTATCCGGCTCAGGGCCGATGCTCAGCCTTGTTTTGCGCGAATCGCTTCCGTACATGCGTTGCGCCGTTGCGTTGTATTCATTCCTCGATACCAAACACGTCGATCTCAAAGAAGCCAGACTGACCGCCGATGTTCGCGACCAATATTCCCCGCTGATTAATTTGAAACAATTCCCGCAAAACGCGCCGCCGTTATTATTAATCCGTTCAGGGAAAGACGCGCTCAAGGCCGTCAATGAAAGTATTGATCTGTTCATACCGGAAGCCTTGCGCCAGAATATTCTTATTGAAATTCTGAATCATCCTACAGGCGAACATGGATTTGATCATGCGAATAATGACGAAACTTCCAAACGTTTTATTCGCCGATGGATCGGTTTTATGAAGGAACATCTTACGGAGGACCAATGAAAATTTTATTGACCATCATCGTTTTTGTTTTGGCGTCATGTTCGCCGGAGCAACCTACGTCCTATTTGACGGCGGCTAAAGAAACCGCCCAATGGATTCGTTCCACCGAACGTAACGGAATTTGGCCCGACGCCGAAGGCGACAGCGTGGCCGGTTACGACATCGGTGGCGGCGCGGCAGGAGTAACCGTTTTTTTCGCCGAACTTTATTTACGCACAGGCGAAACATCGTATCTACGCGACGCGTGCAAAGGCGCCGATTATATTCTCGCGCAAATACCGCCGGCGCTGAAAGATTCTTTTCCTCCTCAATCGGGATTTTACAATGGTTTTGGCGGCGTCGGATTTGTTTTGCACCAACTTTATAAAATTACCAAAGAAAAAAAATATGAAGATGGCGCACGCCAATGCACTCGCTTAATTCATGACGCCGCGAAACGCAAAGATGGCCGGGTTTCGTGGTCCGCCTTCAACGACCTTTTATTCGGCGACGCCGGAACGGGTTTGTATTTAATCCACGCTTATTCGGAAATGAACGATCAAGCTTCTTTAGAACTCGCTAAAGAAATTGCCGAGAACCTCCTCGATAGCGCTTTACACGAACCCATCGGACTTAATTGGAAATTCCGGAAGGGCGCTCCATTTGTTTTACCGAATTTTTCACATGGGACGGCCGGCGTCAGTTATTTTTTTCTCTCGCTTTACGAAGCAACTAAAGATGAGCGATATTTGAAAACAGCTTTGGAAGGCGCAGCTTACTTGCAATCCATCGCTAAAACAGATGGAGGAATTTTTCTTGTACCGTACGGTTGGCCGAATCCGGCATGGAAAGATTTATACGAAATCGGATGGGCGCACGGCGCTGCGGGTACGGCCCGTTTGTTTTACAGCTTGGCTGTCGTTACCGGCGATAAGAAATGGTTGGAGCAAGCGCATGCTTGCGGCGAGGGAATCCTGTCGTCTGGAATTCCGGGCATTCCGGCGGCTGGTTTTTCGGCTACGACCGATGACATGCGTTTCGGTCTGGCGAGTGTCGCCGATTTCTTTTCATACAAATTTATGTCTTGGCGTGACTCATCCGATATTTATTTTGCAAAACAAATCGCCGACACGATCTTGGCGCGTTCGGTCATCGGCAACCATGGTCGCAAATGGATCATGCCTGCGTTTCCATTTTTACCGAAACCCGATTTGCCTAAATTTTCTACCGGATATTTCTATGGCGGCGCCGGTTATGGTTTGATGCTCTTACATCTCGACGCCGCGTTGACCAAGCGAACGCCGGCGATCCGTTTTCCCGATAACCCGTTTTAATAATTAAGCAAGGAGTTGATATGAAATTGTTGACGATCATTGTGTGGTCAGCATTGAATCTGAGTGCTGCAGACTCAGCATACGTCACGATTAACTTCAAAAGTACTGACACGTTGACCGTAACGGCGGACTGGTACGAAAATAAAAACACCAAAAGTCCGATTTTTTTATTGTTTCACCGCTCCGCGTCCAGCCGAGGCGAATATCGGTCCATTGCGCCCGAGTTGGTCAAACTCGGCTTCAGTTGTCTCGCCGTCGATTTACGGTGGGGTCTGAAGGACCGCACGACATCAGTTATGAATCAAACTGCGTTACGATATGGAACGGATAAAACGATCGAGGAATTTCGGAAGACCCAAAATCGCGAAATGATCGATTATACCGTAACGGAATCACGAAAAGACATTGAAGCGGCCGTTCAGTGGGTACGTACAAACTATTCTGGCAGCAAAATATGGATCTGGGGATCTTCGATCACCGCTATGCATGAATTTGAAATGGCTCTTCAATTTCCTTCAGTTCAAGGGCTCGTCGCGTTTTCACCGGGTGAGTACGAACCAAAGGATACCACGATTGTTCAACGCTGGGCGTCACAAATAATGCAGCCATGTTTGGTCGTTTGCGGCGCCAAAGAACTGGATTTATCCAAACCGATTTTCGATGCCATTCAACATCGCGATAAACAGTTTTGTCATTCCACCAAAGGATCTCACGGTTCGGTCATACTAAATGAAGATCGTGACGTTTGGAATTGCGTTCGCGATTTTTTAAAACCTTTTACACATTAGTCTTTTTGAAATGCGCAGAAATGCTTATACTTTTTCGGTTTTCATGTGAGATAAATGCATGACTGCGTTTTTTAAAAACAAAACGATCCTGATCGCAGCCGCTCAATTGACCGGATGGACGGTATACGCGCACATTTTATACCTGATTTCGCGAATCGTTCAATCCATCGAATGAAATTGCGTTCGTGCGCAATTATTTTCACGCGGCGGTCGGATGTGCTTTGAGTTCGGGTTTATTGATCACATACCGAATCATTTGGCCGAAAATTACGACGTCGTATTCACGCGCATTGCTGACCATTATCGGTTTTTCTTTGAGCGCAGGCATTGTATGGACAACGATCAGCGATTTTTTTGGAAATTATTATCTTCTTGAAGATCCGGAAAATTGGTTCAAATATTCGGCCAAAGGCATGATCAATACGTCCATGATTTTGATTGCATGGAGCGCGGGATATGCCGGCATCCGTTACGCACGCGCGCTGCGGACGGAAAAAGAAAACGCACTGAGAGCATACGGCCTCGCGCAACAGGCTCAATTGCTGATGCTGCGTTACCAGATGAATCCGCATTTTTTATTCAACGCGCTCAATTCTATCAAAGCCCTGATCGACGAAAACCACGCCCGCGCCCGCGAAATGGTTACGGAGTTAGCCGACTTTCTGAGATATTCGCTTGCCAATACGGGAACGGAACTGGTAACGTTTCGTGACGAAATCGGTGCCATGAGGCACTATCTCCTTATTGAAAAAATCAGGTTCGAAGAAAAACTCGACATCGAATGGAAAATCGCTCTTGAAGCCGAGGAGATTCGCATTCCGGGTTTTCTCATTCATCCTTTGATCGAAAACGCCATCAAATACGGCATGCAATCGAGTACGAAACCTTTGCGGCTTAGTTTATTGGCGTCTGTATCTAAAAACTGTTTCCGTTTTACGCTGTCGAACTCCGGCAAATTGACGCCCAACAATTCATCCTCTGGAGCCGGGATCGGCCTGAATAATGTACGCTTGCGCCTTCAGCAAGCTTTTCCGAAACGTCACCGCTTTACTATTTATGAAGAAAACGGGTGGGTTCATGCCGTCATTGAAATTGATTTAGAGTGAGGAGTAACGGATGGGATCAAGCGCTAATCAATCCGATCGCATTGCCAAAATAACGCGCCGCTTAGCTTACGGTGTTTTATTTTTACTGGTTGCAGTATTTTCATTGAAAATGATTTTTGATAAAGACCTTGGGTTTCACTTGCGGGCCGGCCAGTGGATGATCGAAAACGGACAATGCATGCGTCATGATGTTTTTACTTACACCGTGTCGGATCATCCGGTTATCAATCTCTATTGGTTATACGATCTCGCTATGTACGGTTTGTATGTGATAGCAGGTTATCCGGCAATTTCCACAGGTATTATGTTCATTGTATTGATAGTGTTTGGCCTGATGGCGCGCAGGATGAAATCGTCACAATTACCGGATGCGGTGATTATCGGCGGACTTTTCGCCGCTGTTCTGATCATGGAAGGCCGGTTCAATCATCGCCCGGAAATTTTCAGTTGGCTGTACATGTCGGTTTTGTTATGGGCATTGGATGCCCATGTGCATTCGTCACGACGGACGCTTTTTTTGCTGCCCATCATCATGTTGTTGTGGGTCAATTCGCACGGTTTGTATATGATCGGAACGGGCATCATCGGCGCTTATACTTTGACGTTATGGCGGAAAAAAAAATTGAATCGAGAGACGGCGCTTTGGATCGGATCAGGGTTTGCAGTCATAGTGATCAATCCGTATTTCATCGATGGTGTTTTGTATCCGTTTCAACTTCTCACGCGTTTTGAGCCATCCAATACATTCAAAAATACGATCATCGAACTATTGTCGCCGTGGTCAGCAAATATTCAGGCCCTGACTAATATTCCAACCGAAGCATTGTATGCGTACTACGTTCTGACCATCCTGACGGTCGTGACGTCGCTGCTGCGCTTCCGAAAAATTGCATGGCATGAATGGATCATATTCATTGCCTTTTTGTACCTATCATGCACGCAGATGAGAAATATTCCTTTTTTTGTCATGTATTCAATCCCTTTGGCCGCGCAAAATTTGCGGGAATTGACGGTTTCTTTCTCCGATCGATTGCAGCGATTTGAGCGCATGGCCATTATTTTATTGACCGCGGCTATGTTGGTAATCGGAATCCGCGTTGCGACCGGCGCTTACTATGCGGCCGATGACCGGGCTTTAAAAACCGGTTTCGGACTTCAGATACCGCAGGAAACGGAATCCTATATGGTCGGCCGGAGTTATAAAGGAAAGATCCTCAATAATGTCAATTCAGGCAATTGGCTCAACTGGGCGGTGCAACAACCAAGTTATATTTATTCATTTTTGGAAGTGATCGGCGAAACCATTTACAAGGAATATATTCAAAGTACGCAGCGCGGCGGCGTTCAGGCATTGATACGGCGTTACCAACCGGATTTTATCGTCTACGATCACACGGCGGAACTCAACTGGACTATCGATCTTGCGGAGAATCCAGACTGGCGTTTGATTTTTTGGGATGCAAGGACAGCGCTTTTTGTTCATGACAGCAAACCAAGCGATTCATTGAATCTTTCATTGGTTGCAAAAACATATGCTCTTGAAGCGCCGCCGACTGACGAGGCAATATGGTCGATTCTTAAGACTTCACCGCCGGAAAAAATCGAATGGTGGCTGAAAGGTTTGTATGCATCGCAACCGAATGCGTGGCCTTTATTATCGTTCGGCAATTTTGCGCTGGCCGTGAAACAAGATTCAATCGCCGAATTGGCGTTTCTAAAATTTCTACGTGAAACTCAAGCATCGAGGCCTGTTGTGTATCGCGATTTAGGCCTGACCTATTATCTCAAAAATGATCTCAAAAAAGCTTTCTATTGTTACGGACGGTATCTTGAACATTTTCCCGACGACAAAAATTCAGCGGCGATTTTTCAGCAAATTTCCAGCCAATTAAAAACGCATTAGCCGATGATGTACAAGGTTTTGATCGTAGACGATGAACGGCTGGCGCGCCGAGAAATGCGATTGATGCTGGCCGGTTATCCCGAAATTCAAATCGTCGGTGAAGCGGACGATCTTGCTTCCGCCGCGACCGCGGCCGAGCAATACAAACCCGATGTGATGTTTCTCGACATTCAATTGGCCGGCGAATCCGGATTCGATTTATTGGAACGCCTTACTTTTCCGTGTAAGATTATTTTTGTGACGGCCTTTGACGTGTACGCAATCCGCGCTTTTGAAGTCAACGCGCTCGACTATCTTTTGAAGCCGCTCAGCACGCAGCGGTTGAACGTCGCTATTCGACGACTGAAACATGACGAACCCGTGCCCCACCATCCGAAAAAATTCGAATACGACGACCGGCTTTTCGTCGCCGATCATAACCGTTCGTGTTTTTTGAAAATCAGAAATATTTTGTGCATTCAGTCAGCGGGCGATTACACGGAAGTCATGACGCAAGCGGGAAAATACTTGTTGTCGAAACCAATGAAAGAATGGGAGGATCGCCTTCCGGAACAATATTTCCTACGCATTCATCGCGGTACGATGATTAATATCGAATCGGTCGATCGCATCGAGCCGATGCCAAATCAGTCCTTTCGTGTCTATCTCAGCCACATTGCGGAGCCGTTCGTCGTCAGCCGGCGTTATGCAACCAAAATAAAAACGGTTTTGAAGTGAAGTTGTACTTGAAAAGGTGCTTCTTGAACACTATCTTATATAGTGATCTAACTTTCTTATTCAGATCATCATTTTAATGACATTGGCAATTAATCGTAGGAGATTGCAATGTCAAAATCGAAGCGTAAGCCAAAAATAACACATCATTCGAAAATGGATTTGAGCAATAAACCTATTCTGGGTTCAGGTATTTATACCCCTCCTGACATTAGTTTGATTTTAAAAATTCCACAGCACCGAATAAGATGGTATATTAGTGCTGTCTGGGATAATCATTTTGGGCAGAAACTTTTTGGAGAGCGCT
>JABWBZ010000188.1 GCA_013359335.1 bacterium | reverse complement strand
ACTTCGTCGGCGCAGGATTCCATCGTCAGATTTTTATCCGGGGATGATTGGCCGAAGCCGGGCAGGTCGGGCAATAAAAGACGGAAGTGTGAAGAGAATTGGAATTGGTTCTCCCATATCGAATGATTCAACGGATATCCGTGAATCATCACGACTGCTGGTCCGGATCCTCTTTCAAATACGTGGAGCATACAAAACTAATAGGCTTTGCCGATAATTACCTTAACGTTTGTTTCTTTACCAGTGACAATGCATTTTCCTTTTTCACCGCTCTGATCAAACGGGATACAACGAACGGTTGCTTTCATTTCGTCTTTTAAACGGGTTTCATCTTCCCGCGATCCCGCCCAAAAACATTGTACAAAACCGGCATCGTCTTCCATGTATTTTTTCAATTCATCATACGACGATGCCTGAAAAGTATGATCGTCGCGAAATTTCTTGGCCCGATCGAATAAATTTTTTTGAATTTCATCCAGTAACAACGGAATTTTGGATGAAATTTCTTCCAGCTTCATCGTTATTTTATCGGTTTTTTCAGTTTTGTCACGTCGTGCGCAAACGACTTGACCGGCGGCAAGGTCTTTGGGTCCAAGTTCCATGCGAATCGGTACGCCTTTCAATTCCCATTCGTTAAATTTCCATCCCGGGCGGTACTGATCGCGGTCGTCGATATGAACCCGGATATTTTTTTCGATCAACTGCATTTTGATTTTTCGAGCCGCGTCGACGGTCTGTTGCTTTTCCGCATCGTCTTTGAAAATCGGAATGATCACCACTTGCGTTGGAGCAAGTTTCGGCGGCAGAACTAAGCCGTTGTCGTCGCTGTGCGCCATGATCAGGGCTCCGATCAGGCGGGTGCTGACGCCCCAACTCGTGGCCCAAACGTAGCGCAATTCTTTATTGGCGTCCTGAAATTTTACGTCAAAAGCTTTGGCGAAATTTTCGCCCAAATTATGCGAAGTGCCGGCTTGCAAGGCTTTTTTGTCCTGCATCATGGCTTCGATGCAATACGTGTGAAGTGCGCCGGCAAATTTTTCCGATTCGGTTTTTTTGCCATGAAAAACCGGCAAAGCCATGTATTCTTCGGCAAACGTTTTGTACACGTTCAGCATTCGTACCGTTTCTTCTTCAGCGTCATCGTAGGTCGCATGCGCCGTGTGGCCTTCTTGCCAAAGAAATTCAGTGGTGCGGAGAAACAAGCGCGTGCGCATTTCCCACCGTACGACGTTGGCCCATTGATTGATCAGAATCGGGAGATCGCGGTAGGACTGGATCCATTTTTGGTACATGCTCCAGATGATCGTTTCCGACGTCGGACGGATGTACAGATTTTCCTCCAGTTTTTTTCCGCCGCCATGAGTGACTACAGCGCATTCCGGTGAAAAACCTTCGACGTGCTCTTTTTCTTTATTCATGAAACTTTCCGGGATAAAGAGCGGAAAGTACGCGTTGACGTGGCCGGTGTCTTTAAACATTTTGTCCAAAGCCTGCTGAATATGTTCCCATATCGCGTATCCGTTGGGACGAATAACCATACATCCTTTGACCGGAGCATAATCGGCTAATTGAGCCTGCACGATAATGTCAATATACCATTGGGAATAATCTTCTGATCGTTTAGTAATTTTTTCTGCCATTGGCCGACCTCGTTTGGAGATAAATTCATCGTTTTTGAATGACGCGCAACATAACAAAAAAAGCTTTAGAAAACAAGGTATGAAACAAAAAAACTCATGCGATGCATGAGTTTAAAAGTACGCCCGGCGGGGGTCGAACCTGCAACCTTTGGCTCCGGAGGCCAACGCTCTATCCATTGAGCTACGGGCGCATTGGAATCGGCGCTAAAGTAAATATTCTTTGTAACACTTTCAATAGTTTATTCATTTAAATTGCAACTTGCGAACCAGAAAAAGTTTGTCTATATTTACTCACCCAAACATACTAGTTATACCATTTTGCTGGACCTTGACCCAGGAAAGGCATCACCTTCAAAATCTCCCATTTAGCAGTCGCATCGACGCAACACGTTGTTTCGGTATTGTGTACCTTTGGTACAACAGTTTCACTGTGAAACAGTGAATCGTAATGTTTCAGTTATGTTTTATCGTAGTTTGTGTCAATATCTAATAAGGAACAGAATTGGCACAAAGGTTGTATCTTTAACCCTATTATGAGCCTCACAAAAGAGGCTATTGAGGAGAATGTATGATGGCAGAGATCGGATCGGACGTCGGTCTGAACACGAATGTGAACGTCGGTAATAAAGTCTTTCACGTTCAAACAGCAACGCTCAACCACAAAAACATTGTTAAGTCAGAGATATACGAACACGGCAAAATTCTGACGGTGTTTGAATACACGTTTGATGAGTTGGGCCTTTCTAATAATTCCCGCCACGAAGATCTGCGGCAGCTTGTTTCAGAAATTCATCAGGAAAAGATCGGCGACATTGAAATGTTGTTCGACATGTCCCAGAAGATTCGAACGGTCAAACACTCCGTGTCGAATAACAAAATGGGGCTGGTGTTTCTCAACTGGAACATGTTGAAAGAAGCGATCGAAGAATTCGAACTGGCTATTACGCACGATGCCAATTACGTCGACGCGTATAACAATATGGGCCGCGCGTATATTGAAATGGGGGAATATCCCAAAGCGCTGGAGTCTTTGAAAAAAGCCAACAACCTCAATGCCAATTATCCCGACGTGCACAACAATCTGGGCGTTGCTTATATGGAAAGCGGCGAATACGATTTGGCATTTACCGAATTTAATGAAGCCGTAAGGATCAATGAGAAATTCTATGAAGCTTACATTAATACGGCTTTAGCTCTGATTCGCTACGCCAAAAACGCAGAAGAGGGGTATGAAAATTCGCCGAAGTTTTATGAACAACTACTCAAAAACATCAAAACGGCATTTGAAATTCTATCCGGCGAAAATATCCAGGCGTATCAGCGTATTTATAAATCGATTCAATTGAAGCAGTACGAGGTCGCTGCATTCCTTCTTGTTGATCTGAAAAAACACATGCATCGCGAACGCAGTATTGTCAATATTACGGATTTGTTTTATTTAAAATTCATGTTTGGCGGCGAAGGCAAAAACGACTCGACCATTTTCAGATATGAACGCCTTTTACTGGAACGTCTCAAGCACACGCCGCAATATGCCGATCTTCATAATTCGCTAGGGATTTTGCATATTATTCAATGCCGTAATTTCTTCCTAAAAGCGATTGAAGACTTCAAGCATGCCATCGAAATCAATTCCAAATATGATGGAGCGCGCAAAAATCTGAAATTGGCCGAAAACGATGGCCGGGGCTTTTTGATTTTGCTTCGCGCTATCCTTAAATAATTGCCTATCGGAGTTTCCCATTTCGATACAATTCTGAGTTTTTTGAAAAGCATGCTTTGAGTGTGCCTTTTAAGAAGTTTCCTTGCGCACACGAATGTTTTTTTCTATATTGTTTTACATGAGGTTACTGCCTGCCTGCGAACCTCAGTTGACCACCTTAAAGCAGGTGTTGTAGATTATAGATAGACCCGAAATCCTTATTTTACTAAAATAGTTTTCATCGCTTTTCTGATTTTACCTGAACCATTCAAGTAGGCTTTCATGAAGAACGTGTACTTAACCTTGCCGTTACTGTTCATGATATCGGTGTCTGTCGCCCATGCTCAAAGTGCGCGTACATTCACATTGAATCCTTCTACCGTGACGGCTGGCCAATCGGAAGTATTGTCGGTGACACTCACCAATGCGTCAGGGCGAGCCGACCGAATCGAATTCAAATTTTCAGATTTAACGGACAAGTTCTCTGTCGAATCCATCCAAAAAATTTCCGGCAACTCGGAAACCGTTATTTGGTTAACGACTGATTCCATACGATTTTCAAAAAAAATTCCTAAAACTGCATGGCTGCATTATCATCGCGAACAGGCTTTGATAGAATTGGCTGAAGGGCTTTTACCGGGCGATCGTCTGCAATTAAGCATACGCTGTGCGATTGCGGCGAATGATTCGGACAGTGTCCGAGCGCTCAATACATTGTCCATGAATCTTTACGATTCGGCGTCACCCGGATCGGTTTCAGTATACCTTTCGTCTCAACCCGTCATTATCATCAAAGAGGCCAAAAAGGATTGATGCGTTACCGAATCGTTCATAGTTGGTTCATGATCCTTGCGGGGGCCGTGTGGTTCAGTGCGTCTTCGGTCATGGCCGATCAAGGTAACACCGGCGGACGGTATCGTTGGACCGACAGCGATTCACTATCGCCACGCATTGCTCCGAATTGGGTATCAATTCTCGATGGTACACAGATTTTTCTGACGGATGACGATACGAGCGGATTTGTCGATATCGGTTTTTCTTTTACATTTTTTGATACGACGATTTCACGCCTAGTGATCAGTTCCAATGGTTTTATCAGCTTCGATTCCCTCACAAGTTCCTATCCCACGCGTGATTCTTTACAGTCATCCGCACCTAATAATATTATTGCCGCTTATTGGGACAGTCTGGCTCCGGCAGGCGTTGGCATTTCACGGGTACTTTATAAAACCGTCGGCACGGCGCCTCATCGGCAATTTGTCGTGACGTGGATGAATTTTGATAAAGCCGATCAGGCCGGAACTCAACTGTTGACTTTCCAGATCATTTTGTACGAAACGACCAACATGATCCGGATTCAATATGAGCAGTTGTCCGGAGTTGCTCCGGCTTCTTCCGGCGGGCGGGCAACGGTAGGAATTGAAGAAAAAAACGGAAACGGTTTAATTTATAGTTTTAATTCCGACTCGCTCAAAAATAATTTTGCCATTCTTTTCCATACCAATAATAGTACGACGGCAAATGCGCAGATTACGCCTTCCAGTGCAATTACGAATACCAATCTGACGTCGTTTGTTTATCGTATTCAGACGACGAGTCCGGCGGATTCAATGAGCCGCTTCGATTCGATTCTGATATACAATCCCTTTACCGATAAGACGATGACGGTTACGGACATTGTTGTGGATGGTACGTCACAATTTTTTTCGAATAGTTCCACGCGTCCGTCGGATTACGGCTTTGCGACGTGGAGTTATAATTCGGCTACGGACACCTTGAGTATACGGACGGCGCCATTGGGCATCAAAGATTCGATTACCATTACGTTTCTCCTGGATGTTCGTGATACGCTGGGTGTGTTTACATTTCCTTCGCACATCGTGTCGCCGTATATCAGTTCGGCCCGTATCGCTGCTGGTGGCGGAACCGCGCGTGACATAACAGTGGTTCCGGATACGCTGGAGTATATTGTTTTACGGTGGGCGGATCAGTCGGTAGCAGCGGATACGACGATCGGTGCGGACGATTCGGTCAGAGTATTGGCGTACGGCTATGATCGTAACGATAATTTTCTCCGAAAGGTCAAAGTCAATTGGCGTGTCAACGGAGCTAATGGCTTTCTTAATGCGGACTCGCTCACGATTGATAGTACCACGTTTCATGCATCGACAATAGGCTCCGGACTTGTCGAAGCCGATACGGCCGGATTTAGTGATCAAACCGGATTAGTAACAGTTGTATTAGGTACGGACACGTCGTCGGTCGTGATTCGCACGGCGCCGGGCGGACTTGGAGCGCGATGGGATACTTTGGCCGTGACACTGCCTGCGGACAGTTCACTTTCACTTTATGCAGCCGGATACGATGATGACGGCAATTACATCGGCGATATTTTTGTTTATTGGGATAGCGTTTTTGTTGGCACGCGCGGTATTTCTAATTTTAACGACACCATCGCCCAAAATATTGTATACACACCGACGGCTACCGGGCGCGGCCGCATTGAGGTTTTTTATGCCGGACAGAATTTACGCGATACCACTGGAATTATTACGATAGTTCCCGGCGATACTGTGGAAATCCGAATCGTTGATGACCGTGGCAGCGGCGCTTCGGCTGTCGGAATTTTGTCGAAGACGGCGGACGACACAGTGTTGGTCTATGCAGCGGCCTACGACGTGAAAAATAATTTTATAGGCAATCCTGCCGTGAACTGGAGCGTGTCTGGCGGAATCGGAACTTTACGCGAGACGAATCTTGACAGTACAATATTGGATATCTCAAGTGTCGGCAATGGCGCGATTACAGCGACCTACGGTTCTTTTTCCGATCAAACCGGATTGATCACGGTTACGCACGGTGACACAAATTTTATTGCGTTGCGGACAGCGCCGAATGGTGGTGGTGAACGTGCCGATACGCTGACGTTTAATTTACGAGCAGACAGCCAACTGGTAATTTATGGAGCGGCATACGACGCAGACAGCAACTTGATCGGCAATGCGGCGATTGGTTTTGACAGTGTATGGATCGGCGCTGGGTTGGCTGGATTTGTTGCAGACTCGGGACTGAGCGTTACTTATAATCCGACTGCGCCTGGAAGCGGCCGCATTGAAGGTCATTTCAGAGATGTGAGCAAAGGCATTACATTCAGAGATACGACCGGCTTAATTAATGTAAGTGTCGGTGATACAGCGACGCTGACGGTGGAAACTCAGCGCGACGGTAACGGCGTGGTATACGGGCCGGTCGTGACCGATGCCGACAGCGTGGTGACATTGTATGCAGTCTTGAGAGATGCTGAAGGTAATTACATCGGAACGATCCCGTCATCTTGGAGTATCTCCGGCGGAATTGGCGATACTGTAAGCGTACTGACATTCGACAGTGCGCGTTTTGCATTCAATACGGTTGGCAGCGGACAAATTACTGCACGAGCTGGATTGTTTGTGGGTTCGAGCGGGGTGATCACGGTGACGCCGGGCATTATTAACAGCGTCGTGATTCGCAGTGATACGTTGAATCAGGGCATTGCTTTGGGCAATCTGACGATGAGTGTTGGG
>JABWBZ010000187.1 GCA_013359335.1 bacterium | reverse complement strand
CATCGGACTTTCCGCTCATACGATTGAAGAAGCGCAGAGCGCTGAAGCGCGCGGCGCCGATTATCTTGGTGTCGGGACTGTGTTTCCTACCGGTACTAAAACTAATATCAAAGGCATCATTGGCAGCGAAGGATTGAAACAAATCTGCTCGTCGGTCGCCATTCCTTGCGTCGCCATCGGTGGAATTAATGAATCAAACGCTGCGGCATTAAAAAATTCGGGCGCCAAAGGCATGGCCGTTATTTCAGCATTGTTGACATCGGTGGATCCACAGTCTACGGCAAAAACATTACGCGAAATAGTCCAATTATTTAAGTGATGCGGTGATCGTATGAAAATTGTTTTTATCATGCTCGCGTGGATTGGCGTCAGCACCGTAAAAGCTCAATTGATTTACGAGGATGATTTTGTCGCGGAGAAAGGCTGGTCTAATTCCGCTTATGCTAATTATCAAAACGGCGCGTATCATATTTTTGCAAAAAGCGGGCGCTGGAGTATCAACCTTAATACGCATTACGATAATTTTACGGCCGAAGTTAAAACGGAATTTTTTTCCGGTTCCGACGACCGGGGTTATGGATTGATTTTTCGTGCGCGCGATATCGATAATTATTATGCATTCTGTATTTCGGCCAACGGCTACTATCTTTTGGGCGGGCAGGAATTATCGAGTTGGTTCAATATCATTCCGTGGAAAAAATCCGATCTCATTCACCTTAACGGTGTCAATTATCTGCGTGTTGATTGTAAGAATGACGCGCTAAAATTATATATCAATGGAATTTTTATTGATGAGGCGCGTCATCCGGTTTTTAAAAAAGGCAAGATTGGTTTTGTGGCGTATGACAGCGTCCACGCGCATTTTGATGATATTAAAGTATATGAGTTTGGTTCGGCGCCGTCGCCGCAGTACGATTTTGCTCCGGAAAATAAAAACACCGAAGCGGACTTTCCGGGCGATCCGTCGGCGTGGGTTATTGAAAATTTTTACGATAAATCGGTTCGCTGGCTGTCTGAAAGCGAGTTTGCTCATTATGAAAAAGGGTATTACGCGATGGCCGATCCTTTGAACGATCACTATTCGCTGTCATCCGGCAGCGAGCCCAATTTTATTTATGAAGTGAATTTTCGGGTTAATCAATGGACGAAAGATGGGACTGTTGGCTTGCTTTTTCACATGTCGGGAATTGAGGATGCTTTAGGTTTTTACTTGACGGATGATGGAAATTATTATATCGATAAACGCGTCAATTCCAACATTTCAAAGTTGCTTACGCCCACGCCCGTGGTTTTTGAAAAAAGCAGTATTCAAAATTTAAAAATCGTCGCTGAAGGCGCCGATATAAGATTTATTCTGAATGGTTCCGAACTAACGCGCCTGAAGGAGACGGCATCTTCAAAAGGCGGATTCGGCTTTTTCACTTCAAAAGGCCTGCGCGCGGATTTTTTGAGCGTTAAAATCAGTCCTGTGCCATTTTCATTTCAAAGAACGGCGATCGCGTTGGCGCAGTCGTGGTGTTTTTGGAGCGCGCTGGGATTCATCGTACTAACAACGGTTGTCATTGCACAGTCGCGCCGCAAACGTCTTCAGGCCATCCGGAAAAAACGGGAAAATGAAATCTTCGATTTGATTAAAAATAATCAGGGAACGCTGCGGCTCGGAGACGTGATGATGAAATACCGTATTTCAAAAAATGAAGCGCAGAACATGCTGGAACATCTTGCCCAGAATTACGGCGGACAGCCGGTGTTGTCGTTAGACGGAAGTATCACGTACGACTTTCCGGAATTAATGCCGTCGGAGTATAAATTGCGCAGCGACGTCATTCAACTGGCTGCCATGAGAAAAGGCCGGCTGACGGTGACCGACACGGCTAATTTTCTTAAACAGGATTTGACAGAGACGGAAGTGATGCTCGATACGATGTTGGACGGTTATCGCGTCAAAAAAAATATCATCGATGGAATCACGTATTATGAGTTCACAGAAATTTTGTCCTTGCAGAAAAAACGCTGATTCAAAGCCCGAGATCAGCTTGTTTAGAATGGCGTCGGGGCTTCAATTTTAAGTGATCGTACGCCAGGGGAGTAACTTCGCGCCCGCGTGGCGTTCGTTTCATAAATCCTTTTTGAATTAAAAACGGTTCATACACTTCTTCGATCGTTCCGGCTTCTTCGCCCACCGAAATGGCAATCGTATCCAATCCGACAGGACCGCCGTTGAATTTTTCGATAATGGCCGTCAAAATTCTTTTATCCATATCATCCAATCCGTGTTCATCCACTTCGAGCGCGTGCAGCGCAAAATCCGCAATGGCTTTGTCGATGACGGATTTTTGCTGAACCTGCGCAAAATCGCGCGTGCGTTTCAAAAGGCGGTTGGCGATTCGCGGCGTTCCGCGGGAACGTTTGGCAATTTCTTCCGCGCCGCTTTTATCGATTTCGACATTTAATATGTCGGCAGAACGGGTGACGATATGCGTCAGATCGGTGTCGTTATAATAGTCGAGGCGGCACGTGATACCAAAGCGTGAACGCAGCGGCGCCGTAATCAATCCTGCGCGCGTCGTTGCGCCGATCAAAGTAAAGCGGGGGAGCGACAATTGAATCGTGCGGGCGCTCGGGCCCTTGTCGATCACGATGTCAAGCATATAATCTTCCATGGCCGAATATAAATATTCTTCGACGACCGGATTGAGCCGGTGAATTTCATCGATAAACAGAACGTCGCGTTCTTCAAGATTGGTCAGGATACCCGCGAGGTCGCCGGCTTTGTCGAGCACCGGCCCGGACGTGATACGGATTTGCACGCCTAATTCGTGAGCGACGATGTGCGACAACGTCGTTTTGCCGAGACCCGGAGGGCCGGACAGCAAAATGTGATCGAGCGCATCGTTGCGCATGCGTACGGCTTCGATGAAAACTTTCAGATTGTCGAGAATTTTTTTCTGACCGACAAATTCATCGAACCGTGAAGGCCGCAAAGAAAGATCGATATCGACGTCATCCGATTGTTTTTTGGGGCGGATCATCTCATTTTCATGTTCGTGCAAAGGCATGAAATTTCTCCGTAAGAATTATTCGTCGCGTTTTTTTTTCGTTTTCAGCGATTCTAAAATTTTCGGTATTTGGCTTATATAAGCCTCGCGTTTCATCGCTTCGGAGTGTTCGCGCGCCGGATAGCCTGATACGATTTGGCCTTCTTCAATCGAACCGATGACGCCCGCCTGCGCACCGATGGTAACGCGGTCGCCGATTTCAATATGTCCGACGATACCGGCTTGTCCGGCAATGGTGACTCTTTTACCGATCGTCGTACTTCCGGCAATGCCCGCTTGCGCGGCAATAAGCGTATGTTCGCCAATAATGACATTGTGCGCGATCTGAACCAGGTTGTCGATTTTAGTGCCTTTTTTGATGCGCGTTTCGCCGAGCGTTCCGCGTGCAATGCAGCAATTGGCGCCGATTTCAACGCCGTCTTCGATGATCACTTTTCCGACATGAGGAATTTTTACGTGCAGGCCGTCTTTATGGTAAAATCCGAACCCATCGCTGCCGATCACGGTTCCCGAATGAATAATCACGTTGTTGCCGATTTCAGTGTGCGCGTACACCGTTACGTTTGGATCCATACGCACTCCGCGGCCGACTTTGGAATGCTTGCCGATAAAGCAACCCATCGCAATCGACGATCCGTCGTCGATAACGGCCATTTTTCCGATTTCACAAAATGCGCCGACGAAAACAAGGTTTCCAATTTTTGCATCCGGATGCAGAATGGCCGTGGGATGAATAGCCGACGCATCCGTTTCGTCAGGATAGAAAAATTCAATAGTTCTCTTCAATGCTTCATAAGCATGATCGACCACGATATAGCCGATCGATGCCGTTGTTAAAAAGTTTATGAGATCATCATCGATCAGCGCTTTTGAAATAATCCATGCCTGCGAACGGATGCGGTTTTTTTTCCTGAGGGTTTTTTTGTCGAGAATCAGAACAACCTGATCGATGTTATTGGCGAAAGGTTCGGCTACGCCGATCACGTTTCGGTCGCTGCCCGCCAGCGGCGCCTCAAGATGTTTCGCTAAATCGGACAAATGAACATTCATACGCTAAAATAAAAAATGGAAATCCAGTGGATTTCCATTAAAATACAAAAAACGATTGGATTCAAAAACTATTTTTTTGTGCCGCTGTCTTTTTCTGTAGCCATCTTGACCAGTTCATCGATGGTCTTCTGAGTGAGATCGAGTTTGGTATCGGACGCAAGAATGATCCCGTACGCCGAATCGAGCATGATATCAAGGCCTTCAGCTTTGCGGACATTGTCGACGGCTTTTTTAATTTTGTCCAGAATCGGCTTCATCAGTTCTTGCTGTTTCGCGTACAACTCTTCCTGAAATTTTTGTTGCGACGATTGAACGAGATAGGCGAGTTCCTGAATTCCTTTTTCGATGGCTTTTTTGGCGCCGTCTTTGAGCAGAGGATTGTCTTTTACGTTTTTAACGTAATCTTCCTGGGAATTGGCCAGCGAATCCTGCAGGTACTGAAATTGAGCGTACATTTTTTCCTGTTCGGCCTGCATTTGCGTTTGTACCGCCTGTGTTTCTTTCAACGATCCGAGCAGTTTTTGCGAGTCGACATAACCGACTTTGGATTGCGCCGTCACAGCGCTTCCTAAGAGCATAAGAGTTCCGGCAATGGACATGATGATGTTTTTCACGATGAGGTCTCCTTTTATGGTAATGAATTATTGATCGATTTTATCTTTAACCGGCGTATCGACGTTTTCACCTTCTTTTTTCTTGGTTGTTTCCTTACCGGATTTCTTTACGTTTTCTGTTCCGGACTTACGGCGTGTGTCCTGTTTTACAGATTCTGTATCGCTAGCCTGCTGCTCTTTAATGAGCAATCCCACGGAACTTAATTCTTCTATCACAAGACCGGTCACGTCAAAACGTTTATCGATGGAAACCGGATTTCCAGCAGAGATATCGAACAGTACATCATATTTTTCACGAATGCGAACGTTGTCAATTGCTTTTTTGATTTTATCGATCATTGGTTGGATCAATTCCTGCTGCTTTTTATACAGTTCGCCTTTGATCGGTGAAAATTTTTGTTCCTGAAATACCGTAATTTTTTGTTTTCGTTCATCGATGTTTTTTTGAAGCATATCACGGCTGGATTTGGTCAGCGTGATACTCAGCGTCTCTATATCTTTTTCCATCATCGCCACGGTATCTTGCATGGTTTCCAGTTGCTGGTTCCAGTCGGCGGCCAGTTTCTGAAGCTCAAGCTGAATATCGTCTGCTGTTTTCACTTGAGAGACCAAATACTGGAAGTCAACGTATCCGATCTTGCCGGACTGAGCGGTCGTTGTACCGGCCAACGTTAGCGATAATGCGATAATGGCGCAAGCAAATAAAATTTTCAAAGGGCCCTCTTAAAATTGTTGACCTAACTGAAAATGAAATTTAGGATAACCCGTTTTTTTATTCCGTTTGTCCAAACCGTATCCGACGTCCAAGCCAATCACGCCAACTAATGGCATGAAGAGACGAAACCCGTATCCGACTGAACGTTTAACTCGAAAGGGATCCGTCGACGCGAGCGACTCGAATACATTACCGGCTTCCGCAAAGCCGAGAATATACATGGTCGGACTTGGGATCAATTGTAATCGCAATTCTGTCGAGTATTTGAACATGGTGGCCCCACCGATGGCGTAGCCGCTGTTATCCTGCGGGCCGACGTTACGGCCGCCGTAACCGCGAAGCTGGATCGATCCGATATCCAACGCGCCGCCGCCCATGTAAAACCGATCGCCCGTCGGAATTTCTTCGACGGATGAACTGCGGCTAAATGTCCGGGCATAACCCATCTGGAATTCATTGAACAACACAAACGACCAGAATGCGGGATAATAATTTTGTGCGCTGAACGTGTATTTATTATAATTTTTCGGCAACACACGTACAAAATTAGGATAGCCGACGGTATCGATCGATACGAATCCGACTTCGGCCGTCAACGTATAAACGGAACCCGACCGCGGGAATTCGGCGGCATCGCGGCTGTCGCGCTGGATCGCTTGTGCGAACGAAACACTTTGCTGAATACCGTAAGGAAATACGCTCGACGGCGTTTGTCCCGGAACCGGTTTGAGTTTGGAATTGGCATAGCTGACGGACCAACTGGCCGAGAAGAAATCGTCCGGCCATTTCAAGCGGCGGCCAAATGTGATCGAACCACCATAACTTGTTGCCTGGTAATTATACAGCTCTGCCCGGCGATCGCCGTCATGCGAATAATATAAGCTTGCGCCAAACGATGTTCGCGTATCGAACAAATACGGTTCATTGAATCCGATGTGCCCATCGCGCCCGATCCCCAGCACTTGAAGGCCAATGCCCCCGCATTCGCGAATCGCCGTTTCGTAGCGCGCGCATTCCTCGTCGATGTCCGGCGCGACTCCGTCCGGCAGATTCGTGTTGCGCATGTCGATGTTGACGTGCCTGAAAAGATCTGCGGCCCGCAGACGGGTTGCAGTATTTCCAGACAAATCAGAAGCGCTATGAGTGTGGCTAGTGGTACGCAATATCTTGACAATTACTTCAACGAAATCGGGCGAGTGCCCTTGCTGACTGCGGAGGAGGAGATCGAATTAAGCAGAGCGATCCGAGAGGGACCGGAATACGAGGCAGCCCAAGCCGAGATGAAGTTGATCGAAGCGAATCTTCGCCTTGTCGTGTCGGTTGCGAAACGCTGGCAGCACACACAACTTCCCATGGACGAATTGATCTCCGCAGGGAACGAAGGTCTGCAAATCGCCGCCAAGAAATACAACCCCCAAGGATTCAACACGCGCTTTTCCACTTACGCCACGCTCTGGATCGAGCGGGGCATCCGAATGGCCGCC
>JABWBZ010000186.1 GCA_013359335.1 bacterium | reverse complement strand
TGCAATAGTGCGAATGTAAATCCGTCATCGCCCTTCCGAAAGCAGCCACATCCAATTCCGATTCGGCCAGCGCGTAGGGAATGCCAAGCCCGCCGCCAATGTCGATATATTGCAGAGCGATTCCGGTTTCATGGACAATGTGCTCAGCCAGGCGCAAGATATTTTCTGTGTTGCGTGCAAGTTCGCGATAATCCAAAACCTGAGATGCATTGAAAATATGAAACCCGATGAATTCGATGAACGGATGCTTTTGATGACGGCGGATGACGTCGATGACTTTATTTTCATCAATACCAAATTTTTTGGCTTCCGTACCGCCGATGATGCTGAGGGTTTCTTTAATGGCATAATCCGTATTAACGCGAATACCGATGTTAATTTTTTTATTCAATCGTTGTGCAATAATCTGAATGCGTTCAATTTCATTTTCCGATTCGCAGTTAAACGACCGGACGCCTAAATTAATGGCCAATTCAATCTCCCGATCGGTTTTGCCGGGGCCAGTAAAAATAATTTTTTCCGGCGCAATACGCAGCCGTTGCATGGCCACCAACTCGCCGTAAGAAGCCACGTCGCAGCCTGCGCCTGATTCGGCAAACGTCCGGATAACGCTGGGATTGGGATTACTTTTGACGGCGTAAAAAATATCGACGTGCGCCGGCAACGCTTCACGCAATTTCCGGTATTTGGTTTTGAGAATTCCGGCGTCATAAACGTACAGCGGCGAGCCGAATTGTCTCAGCAAATCGGCGTAGTCTACATTTCCGATTTTTAAACGAGGGGATTGTATATCAAAATATTCGAGGGCCATTATTTTTCCGGCGCTTCACAAATTTTTTTCAGATTGGATAAGCTGTTTTCGTTGATTTTTCCCGAACCGTATCGCGCAGCGAGTGCTTTGGCGCCGGCAAAAAAACCGTCGTATTTGAATTTTTCACGAATCGTGACGCGCGTTTGTTTCGCCGCGACCGATTCGATCAGAATTTCAGGTTGCATGCCGTCGACTGGTCCGCCGATTACTTTATATACGATTTTCGACGGTTCGGCGGAAATCAGTTTTAATTTCATGTTCAAAATATCAGCGTCTTTGGCGCCAGTGACTAAACTATCGACATTGACACCGGGGATGTCGGGAACGCGCGATCCTAATTGTTTTCCGATTTCAGTTATTCCTTCGTTGTTCGCCAATTGATCGATCATGCCCACGACGTGCCACACATTTAAATTACGGGCGTACGTATAAACTTTAGAAGCCGGTGCGGCGATGTCGACGGACGTTTCGTGCATATAATCTTTCGGCATGACCAACGACAGAATTATAACCACGCACGCGGCGATTAAAGTCAATAAGAATAACCATTTTAAAAGTTTAAACATGACGCACTCCGCAGTAGGCCGATCTGTTTTTTTGAAAAAATAGACGGAACGTATTAGAAATACAAGACTTTTTCGGTACTTGCACGACAGGCAATTAATATGTAATTTATCGCCGCGTGGAAACTGTTTAATAGCTTTATTGACCCATCTTTCGGAAATTATTTTCCGGTAAAAAGAAAGCGTGTATGAATCCAGTCGTTTCCACCAAAACCTCGGATATCCTTATGGCTCCATCCGAAACTGCGGTTGAGAAGGAACTTGAATCGAAAGAACCGAGCGTCCTCACGCCGAAAGTTTTCGACAAGCCCGAACATTTTATCAACCGCGAACTCAGTTGGCTCGAATTTAATCGCCGCGTCCTTGAAGAAGCGCAGGATCCCAACGTGCCGCTGCTCGAGAGGTTGAAATTTCTTTCCATTTTCAGTAGCAATCTTGATGAATTTTTTATGGTGCGCGTGGCCGGCGTGCGCCGCCAGATCGATGCCAGCGTGATGACCAAAGGACCCGAAGGGCTACTGCCGCGCGAAGTCATGGACGCGATGTCGAAAAAAATTCATGAGCTAACGTCCGTCCAGCACGATTACTTTTTCGACGCATTATTGCCGCAATTGAATAAAGAAGGCATATTTATTCTCAAGCCCGATCAATTGACAGATGAGCAATTGATTTTTGCGCACGAATATTATAAACAATCGGTCGAATCGATTTTGACGCCGCTCGCCATCGATCCGAGCCATCCATTCCCGCATCTGGCCAATCGTACGATTTCGCTGGTTGCCGAAGTCAAACCGTCGGCGCCGAGCAAATTACCCAAAACTAATCTGGCCATCATTCCGGTTAGTTTTGCCGTGATTCCGCGATTTGTACGGTTGCCGTCGCCGGAAAGTACGTATCATTTTATTTTACTCGAAGATTTGATTCGTTTGTATCTTGGTGAATTGTTCAAAGGCTATGACGTGGTCAATTGTTACACGATTCGCGTGACGCGCGATTCGGATTTACAATACGATGAAGACCCTTCGGAAGATTTGATCAAGGCGATTGCTGAATCGTTGCGCAATCGCCGTAAAGGCGCGGCCATCCGGCTTCAATACGATCAGGGATTCAGCGAACCCATCCTGAAAATGCTGGTGCAGGAACTCGATCTCGAGGCTGAAGATTTGTATCCGACGCGGGGGTTTGTGGCATTTTCGGATCTGATGCAGTTGTACAACAATCTGGACGTCGACCGCCTGAAAGATCCGCCATTTCCGCCGCAGCGCGTGAAGGAATTTGAAACTGGCACGGACATGTTCAGCGTGATCCGCAACGGCGATATTTTAATTCACCATCCGTACCAGAGTTTCGATTACGTTACCCGATTTCTGAGAGAAGCGGCGGAAGATCCGCAAGTGTTGGCGATAAAAATGACGTTGTATCGCATTGCGGCTAATTCGCCGATCGCGATGGCGCTGCAATTGGCTGCGGAGCGGGGAAAACAAGTGGCGGTGCTGGTCGAACTCAAAGCGCGTTTCGATGAAGAGGCGAATATTCAGTGGGCGCAAAAATTGGAAGATGCCGGGGCGCATGTCATTTACGGCATGGCAGGACTGAAAACACATTGTAAAGTTTGCCTGATCGTGCGGCAGGAGAAAAATAAAATCCGCCGTTATTGCCATCTCGGCACCGGTAACTATAACGACCGCACATCGCAAATTTACGGCGATCTCGGGCTTTTCACTTGCCATCCGCGGTTTGGCGAAGATTTGACGAATTTATTTAACGTGCTGACCGGTTATTCCGTGCCGTCGAAATTTCATCGCATTAAGATGGCGCCGACGGAATTGCGCGAAGCTTTCATTGGCAAAATCCGCCGCGAAGTGAGCAATGCCAAAGAAGGCAAACCGGCGCAAATCATCGCCAAAATGAATGCCTTGGTTGACAAGCAAATTATTCTGGAATTGTACCGGGCGAGCCAATCCGGCGTGACGATCAAATTAATTATTCGCGGCATTTGTTGCCTGCGCCCGGGCGTCAAGGGCGTGAGCGAAAACATCGAGGCCGTAAGCATCATCGACCGTTTTCTTGAACACGCACGGATTTTTTATTTTCAGAATAACGACCAGCCGGAATATTTCCTTGCCAGTTCGGATTGGATGCCGCGCAATCTCGACCAGCGGATCGAAGTGATGTTTCCGATCAAGGAACCGAAATATCAACAGATGCTGTGGAACATTGTGCAGGCGCAATGGTCGGACAATCTGAAAGCGCGGCGTTTTCAACAGGACGGCACGACGGCCCGCGTCAAAAATGAAAAGAAAAAAATCCGTTCGCAGATTTTATTGTACGACATGGCCGTGAAAGAAGCTCAGGCGTAAAATCAAGCCTCGTCTTTTTTAATCCAGCCGATCGTAGCCATTTGCCGGTCGAAATTGGCGAGGAGTTCGTTGGCGGCGTCTTCGGAGAGAATATGCTGTGTCTGTGCGTTGAGAATAACGCTGCGCTGCAACATCAGCATCTGGTAATACGTGGCCTGCAGATGCGCGTCGGCGAGAGTTGGGTTTTTAGTTTGAAGGCGCGTAATACTTTGTTCGGAATTTTCGACGACAAATTCATATTGTTCGCGCAAACTGTCGTAGACCGCTGAATTGATCAATCCTCTTTCGTAATCGCTTTTTAACGAAGCCAGAACAGCTTTGGCGGAAATAATCATTCCCTGGCGTTTGTCAAATTCGATCTGATCCTGCGATAACGTCTGAAGCCTGAATAGCCGCAAAATCGGGCGCAGCGTCGTGCCCTGCACGATCAACGAAAAAAATACCACCCCGAATGTCAGCACAGTCAGAAAATCCTTGTAGACCAGCGTATCCGGCAAACTCACGACCAGCGCCATAGACAACGAACCTTTTAGATTACCGAGAGCCAGCACGTGCTGCCATTTGAGAGGAACATGGTCTCTGTGCATGATGATGTTTTTGCGGCTTAGCCAATTGACTAAATTAGAATACGGATAAATAAAAACAATGCGCCCGATATTGACGGCAACCAGCGCAATCAAAATCGGCAGCAGATTGGACCACAGCATCGTGAAATTTAACTGGAGACCGATAAATAAAAATAAAATCGAATTGAGCGCAAACGCGCTGAAACTCCAGAACGACGAGAGCGCGATTTGCGTGGTCGCGGAAATGGTCATGCGGCGGCTCAAATCGCCGATCATCAGGGACGTTACCACGACCGTCACGATCGAGGAAACATCGATTTTTTCCGCCAATAAAAATACGCCGTAAATAACAATAACCGTGATCATGATTTCGAGCAGCGGATCTTTTAAACGCTTCATCAAATATCCAGCCGCATAACCGCTCGCCGCGCCGAGGATAAGCCCGCCGGTATACGACGCCGCCAGCCGGAATGAAAATGACGCGTAATCGATGCCGATCAAATCATATTGTTCCGCTAGGATCAATGCGAGAATGAGTTTGAACATGATGATGGCGACGCCGTCGTTGAACAAACTTTCGCCTTCGACGAGCGTGGCGAGTTTCGACGGCACTTTCAGTTCTTTGAAGACGGCGAGGATCGAGATGGCGTCGGTCGGAACGATGAGCGCGGCGAATAAAAGCGAGGACATCCACGGTACGCCGATTAAAAAATGCGTGATCGTTCCGACGATCAAAATCGACACGATCGTACCGGGAATAGCAAACGCAAAAATCAATTTCCAATGCTGTTTCAGGTTCGTCATGTTCGCATTAAACGACGAATCGAAGAGCAACGCGGGCAGAAAAATGTAAATGATCAGGGAAGAGTCGATTGTAAAAGAAGGAACGATTTGAGAATAACCTAAAACAAATCCGGCGACGACGAGTCCGATGCTGTACGGCAGTTTGATCCGGCGCACCGCGAGCGAGACAACAATCGCGATAAACAACAACAATAAATATGAAACGAGCGTGTCATGAGTTTGCATGTCATCCGTATAAACGATTTAACGTTCAACTGCGAGCACGAATGCAGTCGTGAGTTTGAGAATGTCTTTATTGGCTTTTTTCAGGCGGTCGCTGATGATACGGGCCAGGTTTCTGAAAATAATATGGCCGATTTCATGATCCGAGTCGACCAGCCTGGTAAAATCGGTGCGGCGAATAATGGCGAGCCGGCATTCGGCTACGGTCGTTACCGTCGCGGAACGTTCGCTGTTTTCTTCGAATAGCGCCATTTCGCCGAAACACGCGTAGAACTTTGAGCTAAGGCGGATCAGCGATTTGTCCTTGCCGGCCGTGTCTTCATCGAATTTGAGCATCATTTGTTTTGAAATTTCCACGTCGCCTGACAAGAGTAAAAACATTTCATCGCCGCGATCGCCGTCTTTTATAATGGCGCTTTTGGCGGGATAGTCCACTTCATTCATGATTGATTTCAATTTTTCCAGTTTAGCGTCTGTCAATCCGGCGAATAAGGGAAATTTTTTGAGGAATTCAATTTCAAGCATATACATGTCCGTCTTTTAAAATTTATCCATGATCACGAGCGCCACATCGTCTTTTTGAATGACGCGCTCCTTGGGAGGATTGATCGAGATCGCCATCCGTTCTTCCTCGGCAAATTTTTTACCCGATTCCTGCAATTTCTGCCGGATAAAGCGATCGAGATACGAATCGTCGTCGGAAAGAAGATCGGTTAATCCCATTTTTTGCGATTCATGAGCGAGACCGAAAAGAATGGCGTCGTGCTTATCCTTGAAATATTCGGTTAATTGCCAAAACGTTTTGCCAACCAGGTCGTCCGGAATTGGAAGGCGAATAATTTCATTGCCGTAGCTCAGTGAAAGCAGTTCGTCGACGACACGCGGCACGCCCGGATTAGTGACATGCATGGCGAGCAGAAATCCGCTGTATTTGTCGCTGACGACTACGTCGTCGGCTTTGGCGCGGCGCAGGTGCGACGCATTATCGGGATTGATAATGTGCGCGTACAACCGGACTTTCGGATTCATATTTTTAACGGTCAGCGCTGTGATAATAGTTTTTTCATCCGCTTTGTTGGCGGTCAATTCATTGGAGTCGGCGACGATAATAACGCATTCCGCGTGGCGGATGCTGGCTTTGTCGAGTACGTCGTCTTTCGAAAAATCGCCGGCGACAAAACTGATTTCCGAATCTTTGTGCCGGTTGATGATGTCGCCGATCGGGGACGGATCGCAGGAATTGACCAAAACGATCGAAGGAAAATCAAGTTCCGCTTCCAACGTACGGATAATTTCTTCCACGTTGAAATTCCATCCGCAAATGACGATGTGTTTTTTAAGTTTTACTTTTTCCAAACCTTGTCCCTTTCGAAGTCTGCTTTCGATGAATGCCGATGAAATGGTGGCGGTGAGCGTCGAGATAACGCCGATGCCGTTCATCATCACGGCGATGGCCGTCAAACGTCCGCCAAGGCTGACCGGGTACGCATCACCGTAACCCACGGTCGTAATAGTCACAAACGCCCACCAAAATCCGTCAAAAATATGTTTGTAAAATCCGAGCGGAGAATTGTTCTCAAAAAAAACAACCGACAGGCCGCCTATGGTCACGACCGTCAGAATTCCTATTTGTATAC
>JABWBZ010000185.1 GCA_013359335.1 bacterium | reverse complement strand
TGAAAAAAAATATGGAGTTTGACCACACAGCGCAGACGGATTTTCCATTGGAAGGGCAACATCAGGCAGGGGAATGCAAAGCATGTCACGCGAATTTACTTTTTGTCGGCGCCAAAAAAGAATGTTATGAGTGTCATACGGACATTCACAAAGGCCAGCTTGGGAAAGAATGCGATCAATGCCATTCTCCCAAAGGATGGCAGCCGTCGGCATCGGCATTTCAGCATGACCTGACGCGTTTTCCCCTGATTGGCGTTCATGCTGTGACGGATTGCCGAAATTGCCATGTTAATCAACAGGAAGGAGAATTTAAAGGCGTAGCAACTGAATGCGTTGGATGTCATAATAAAGACTACCAGGCGACTATCAATCCCAATCATGCGGAAAATCATTTTCCGATGTCGTGCGAAATGTGTCATACGCCGAGAGGGTGGTCGCCGTCGTTTTTTATCGATCATGCAGCGTTGGGATTTGCGCTTGCACAGGGACATCAAGGCGTAGATTGCAGATCGTGCCATATCAAAGGGTATAAAAACACGCCGTCGGATTGTTATGCTTGCCATCGGCCGGATTATGAAACGGCTTCCGATCCTAATCACACAGCCAATCAATTTTCAACCGCGTGTGAGGAATGTCATACGACTAATCGCGGCTGGGCGCCGGCCACATTCGACCACGCCAAAACGCAATTTGTTTTAACCGGATCACACATAACGACGGATTGCCGGTCGTGTCATGCGACAGGATTTATTAATACTCCGAAAGATTGTTATGCCTGTCATGAAAAAGAATACACAGCGTCGGCCAAACCTAATCATGCGTCCAATTTCTTTCCGCATGATTGCTTGCAATGCCATAATACCGTCAGTTGGATTCCGTCGACGTTCGACCACAACGCAACGCAATTCGTTCTCACCGGGGCGCATCTTCCGCTTGAATGTCAGGCGTGTCACGCCGGCGGATATGTACAAACGCCGAAAGAATGTTATGCCTGCCATCAGCAAGATTACATAAAAACCACTAACCCAAACCATGCTGCCAATGGTTTTGAAACGACCTGCGAGAGCTGCCACAATACAGCGGCCTGGAAACCGTCAACTTTCGATCATAATCAAACGTTATTCCCGCTCACAGGCGCTCATCGCACCGTTGCGTGCCAATCGTGTCATACATCCGGCTACACCGGAACGCCAACCGATTGTTACGCCTGTCATCAAGCGGACTATGCCAGTACGGTTAATCCCAATCACACCACCAGTCATTTTCCGACGACTTGCGCTCTGTGTCACACGACGGCAGCCTGGACGCCGGCTTCATACGATCACAATGCGACGCAATTTCCGCTCACGGGCGCGCATCAGGCTGTGCCTTGTCAATCATGCCATGCGTCCGGTTACACCGGAACGCCAACCGATTGCTATGCGTGCCATCAGGCCGATTTTTCGGCGGCAGTGAATCCAAATCATATTGGATTGCAGTTTCCACACACCTGTGATAACGGCTGTCATAATACGACCGCATGGTCGCCATCGGTATTCAACCACGGAACATTTACGGGATATCCGCTTCAAGGTGCGCACCAGGCGATTGCCGGCAATTGTTCCAATTGCCATAGCGGTAATCTCACTAATGCAAACTCGGCTTGTTACTCGTGCCATGCAAGCGATTACAATAATGCAGTTCATCCCAGCCATACCGGTTCAAATTTCTCAACGGATTGCCAGACTTGCCATGGGCAAACGGTTTGGATTCCATGGACGGTCAATCATAATATTTATTTTCCGATTAACTCGGGCGCGCACAGTGGAATTTGGTCGGGCTGCGGAGGCGGATCAGGCGACGGAGCCGGATGCCATACGAATGATAATAATTTCCAATTGTTCAGTTGCGTGCATTGTCACGTTCATAATATGACCGATATGAATAATAAACATAGCGAAGAAAGCGGCTATAGTTACTCGAGTGAGGCGTGCTATTCCTGTCATCCGAATGGCACACATTAATAGGTTCATAATACAAAAAGGATTTCACATTGCCTGAGTCCCTGAAAAAATTATTTTTGTTGATCGTCTTTTTTCTGCCGACGATTGCGCAGCCGCAAACCATCACGGTGAAGGGAGAAGTGACTTACATCTCAGGCGGATCGTATTTTACTAACATTGGAAAAGACGCTGGCGCGGCCAAAGGCGATACGTTGTATAATTTGAATAAAAAACCAATTCTTGTAATCGAAAGTATCTCGCGCAAAAGCTCGTTTTGTAAAACCGTCAATTCGGAAATAAAAATCAATATCGGAACGAAAGTGATGGCTTATGTCTTACCGGCAGTTGCATCAGAGCCATCGAAGAGTTTCGTTCGAAAAGACACGGTTACTGTTGTCGCCGATCAGGCGCGAATTTGGGAAGGTAGTTTCGATCAAATTAAAACGGATTCGTCCACGGCTAATGTGCGTCCGATATTGCGCACCGCGTCACGAAAGGCCAATCAAGTCAGCGGGCGTGTTGCGCTGCAAAGCCTGATCATGAACGATCGCCTCAATGGCAACAACGATTATCAACAGCCGGGCGCATTGATCAATCTTCATGTTTATCGCATTCAGGACAAGTACTTCGATTTAAATGTAAACGCAAGATTCAGGAAAACTTATTCGAAAAGAGCGATGACCGGCGACAATTATCCGATGAGAATTTATGAAATCTCGCTGGTGTACAATAATCCGGCTGTTCCGTATTCATTTGCTGCCGGCCGCGTATTTTCTCCCGTGATCAACGGCGTGGGCAATTTTGACGGAGGCGTCTTTGAATATCGGCTGGCGGATCATTGGCAAATAGGGGCATTTGGCGGCACTCAGCCTGATTATTTGAATTCAAAACCTGATTGGTCGCATTCGAAAGGCGGCATGTATGTTCATTACAAAAATGAAATGTCGCCGGATTGGCGATGGACGGCCACGCTGGCTTTTGCCGGGCAATATGTAAAAGGGAAAATAGACAGGGAATATTTTTATGTACAAAACGACGCCGCCATCGGCTCTAAACTATACGCGTATATGAGTTCAGAAATAGGGGTCAATCGAAGCGATTTATCGGCGAGGAAAAAAGCTATTGAATTGTCTAATTTGTATGTACTAGGACGGTATAAACCGTTTAAGCCATTGACTATTTCCATCAGTTACGACGCGAGAGTAAATGTCTATTTGCTACAATCCTATCGGGCAATCCCCGACAGCCTTTTTGACGATGCATACCGGCAAGGCTTTCGCGGCGACGTTCATTGGCGGGCCACGCGTCAACTCGCGGTTACGTTTAGTTCAAGCGTCCGCACGCGTGCAGGCGATCCCAATTCAACGTATTTGAATTCCGGCGGTCTGTATTATTATAATTTGTTTAAAACGAGAGTTAACATTAATTGTAATATTTTTTTTGCTACGACTTCATTTACCAAAGCCAACAGCTTGAGCTTCGGGTTGTCCCGCCAATTTTCCGATTTATATCTGTCAACGACCTATCGAACGTACCGGTATCAATATGTAAGCCAGGGAACTCACTATCGCCGTCAGAGTATTACATTCGACGGCAGTTATGCGTTTACCCGCAAGATTTTTGTAACGGCAGGATATGAGAATTCCTCCGGCAAAAATGAAAAATCCGACCGAATTTTTGCTGAATTGAGTTATCGGTTTTAGCCAATTTTCCGGATTACACATTAGCATTTTAAATGAGAAGTCTTTATTTTGACTGCATCCAATTTTTACAACCTTGGAGAATAGTCATGAGAAAAATTTATTTTTTCTTTTTTCTTTTTTGTGGCCTCGTGTGGTCACAGGATCAATCGATAAATACTTTTTCCATTGTCGGGCGCGATTCCGTGACGGGCGAACTCGGCGTCGCGGTTGCGTCGAGATTTTTTGCCGTCGGTTCCGTTGTGCCGTGGGCGAGAGCGGATGTCGGCGCGGTGGCCACTCAATCGTACGCGAATACGTCGTTCGGATGGCGTGGATTGGAATTGCTTGAGAAAGGCGCGACGCCGGATCAGGTCGTAAAGATTCTATTACAATCCGACCCTGATCCCGACCGGAGACAATTCGGCATTGTCGGCGCCGACGGCCAATCGGCCACATACACGGGTTCGCAATGCGCGCCGTGGGCCGGTGGGCGCAGCGGCCGCAACTATGCCTGCCAGGGCAATATTCTTGCGGGCGAAGCAGTCGTATCGGCCATGGAAAAAACTTTTTTGGAGACGAAAGGCACGTTGGCCGATCGATTGTACGCAGCGTTGGTGGCGGGTGACAAAGCCGGTGGCGATTCACGCGGTAAACAATCGGCGGCGATCTATATTGTCAAAAAGAATGCTGGCTACGGCGGCTTTACCGACCGGGCGATCGATATACGCGTGGACGATCACACCGAACCGTTTGTCGAAATTGGGCGCTTGCTAAATTACGCGCAGATGAATTACGCATGGAATGAAGCGTGGACGTTATTTCGAAGCAACAAAGCAACCGACGCCTTGCCGCTGATGGAACGCGCAGCCTCGCTTGCGCCCAATGAAGGAGAAGTTTTATACGATCTGGCCGTCATTCGCCTCGCTGCCGGAAAAGAAACGCAAGCTCTTGAAGTGCTTAAAAAAGCCGTATTGGCTAATCCGAAATTAAAAATTCAGGCATCGGGCGATCATGATTTTGATTCCATACGAAAAAACAAAAATTTTCTGGATATCATAAAATAATTTACAATCATTAACATCATTTTACCAAGAATCAACTCTGAATAAAAAAAGGAACTATATGAAACATTGGAAGTCGTTATTTTGTTTGGGTATGCAAATTTTTTTAAACCTGAATAGTTTTGCAATGGCATCGGAGAGTAGCGGGCTTTCTGTATCGGCATATACTAATCCGCAAGATGATTCCATATCAGTAAGGACGATCAAGGTTTCGGGGAGTGTATACATGCTGGATTGCGTCAATGGCTTCGGCGGTGGAAATGTTGCCGTATCGATCGGCGAGGACGGGATTCTGCTGGTCGATAATATGTACGCCTGGATGTCGCCGAAACTCACTTCTTCGCTCAAAACTATTTCAGACAAACCGATCAAGATCGTGCTCAATACTCATTTCCATACCGACCATATTCAGGGTAATGAAATTTTTAAAAAAACGTCTACGATTATTGCTCATGAAAACGTGTACAAACAATTACTTAAGAAACATAAAGAATCGGCGCCGACAACCGATATGTTGCCGGACGTTACATTTAGCGACAGTATGCGCATCCATTACAATGGCGAAGAAATTCGAATGCTTCATTTTCCGCACAGTCATACCGATGGGGATGCCGTTATATATTTTACTCAATCGAACGTCCTTCATTTAGGCGATATGTTTTTTTTCGAAATGTTTCCCGCCGTGTATACGGAAGGCGGCGGCAATATTAAACAACTGATCGTTTCGTTAGAAAAAATATTACGGGAATTTCCTTCGAATGCTCATGTTGTCCCCGGACATGGCCGGCTGGCTACGATGAAAGATCTTGCGGACTACGTCGCGATGTTGAAGGAAACAACGAGCATTGTCGAATCAAAGATCAAAGAAGGAAGGACTCTTGATCAAATGATACAGGATAAAGTGATTGCGAAATACAATGCTCTGGGAGACGGAGGAGCTCAGACGACGGATCAATATCTTAGAATGTTATATAAATTGCTTCAGTGATTTAATATACAGAGTGGATGAACTTAATTGAGGAGATTTTTATGAAGACGATGCATTATCTGGCTGTAGGGCTTGCTCTAGTGTTGTCGCCATTTGCGATTCATGCGCAAGCCGGTTCGTATCAAAGCCTCGGCTCCGGTTGGGCGAATATTGGCGGGATGGCGTCGATTGACGATAAAATGTACATCGTCAGCGACGGCGCTTTGTACGCGACGACGACCGCTGGTGCGTACACAAGTCTTGGTTCGGGCTGGGCCAACATGGGTGGCATAACATCCATCGGTAATATGCTCTATGCCATCAGTGATGGCACCTTGTATGCAACTTCAACCGACGGTAAGTATACGAGTCTCGGTTCGGGTTGGGCGAATATGGGCGGGATTACATCCATTGGCAATACCTTGTATGCGATAAGCGATGGTACCTTGTATGCTACGACAACATCGGGAAAATACACGAGCCTCGGTTCGGGCTGGGCAAACATTGGCGGGATAACGGCACTTGGCAGTACGTTATACATTATCAGCGACGGAACCTTGTATGCAACGACTACATCCGGCAAATATACGAGTCTCGGTTCGGGCTGGGCGAATATCGGCGGAATGGCTGCGTTGGGCAATAATCTTTATATAATCAGTGATGGCACGTTGTATGAAACCGGAACGGATGGCAAGTACAAAAGCCTTGGCAGCGGATGGACTGAAATCGGCGGCATGTGTGCTGTAGGTGATAAATTATACATCATCAGCGCGGGCACATTGTATCAAACGAAAGTGAAGTAATTTAATAGCACGCGGATGACGCGAATGCGACGGATTTTAACGAAATTACTTTTTAGTGAATTACAATAATGGGCTGTCTAAAAAGAATCACGATTTCATCGGGAAAGTATCTGTCAGACGGTTAAATAAAAGCTCTTACAGATTTCTCGAAATGACGATTACTTGAGCTTTTTAAACAGCCCCGTTTTTTTTGTAAAATTCTATCCGATACCGATCTTACTTTGTATCCAGGATGATTGGAAGCCCGTCTTTACCACCGCCGACGATGACGACTTTGGCATTCGCCGAATTGGCAAGTTTTTCCGTGGCTTCAATACCTTTCCAGCGTAACAATTGCTCGCTGATACCGGCGGCGACTATTGTCTGAAAATCGGCGATTCCCTTGGCTTCAATGCGTTTCCGATCCGCTTCCTGTTTTTCTTTGGTGAGGATAAATTCCATCCGTTGACTTTCCTGATCGGCTTTTTGTTT
>JABWBZ010000007.1 GCA_013359335.1 bacterium | reverse complement strand
CGCCAGCGACAGCAGCGCGCAGCATGCGTAGACGTAGCGTCTCATGTGTGAAACTCCATGTGTGATGTGGTGATGGGAAATGGTCTAGACATTTTACGTGTCTGAGTTTCATTTGGCAAGGGTAATTTTCCGAATGACCCGTTAAGGTTTCCCGCGAATCACGCGAAAACCGGTGTGCCATCAAGTCATTCCCTTCCCGGCTTCTCACGAAATGAATCTAGTTTTGCCAGTTCTCGACAAGCTCGAACCGACAGAACAATTGATATATGTAAATGTTGCTTCGAGCGCCGATTCATAGGGATCGAGAAGCGGCCTGACCTGGAGCCTTTGTGGCCGCCGACATTCTATTCAACTTTAGGCAAACCTTCCCCTGGTATGCCGAAGAACGTGTAGAATTCACGCGTCATTCTTCCCGATGTGACCATCGGATCGTCTTTCATTATTTTCTCAGCCTCGCTTTTCGATTCCAGTGCAAGAATACACATACCGTTCATGGCGGTTCCCTCATCCAGCACGGGGCCTCCCATGAGCAAAATTCTTTTTTGTCTCAAGCCAAACAAAAATCTCAGGTGTTCTTTCTGAAGCTGTTCCACGACGTCATCGGGTTGGTTGCGGTTCTCTCCTTTTTTGGCGATTCCAAGAATGTATATTTTTCCAGTTTTGACTTTGGCCTGGATCTCTTCGTCGATGGACATTTTTTCTGCGTTTTCAGGGTTAGAACATGACATCAGTAATCCAAGGGTGAAAATAAAGATTGCTCTCATTCCGAATCCTCCATAATATTTGTTTTACTCGGTATATGTGACAGGAATGTGTTAAAATATTTTACGGGTTGGTGTCGGAATAGACAAGGGTGATTTTACGAATGACCCGTGAGTTCCCCGCGATTTCACGCTGGGTTGGAAATCGAATCCAATTTTTTATTTGTTTCACACCTTTGAACGCAATATTTTCATCAGGAATTATCAACGCTTACTCACATCTGAATGTATGAACCGCCAGGAACTGCAAAAGAAAATTATTTCGGTCTTTGAAAAATCCCGCATCCAAATCCATGACAATGAAATCATCTCCCATCATTGCGAGGAATGCAATTTGCTCAAGTCGCATTTCAAAAACACGGAACATCTGCAGCTTCAGGGCGACATGATCAAAGCGCATTTTGACAGCTTGCCGCTATTGACGCCTAAAGCGCTGCGTTATTTTTTTCCAAACTATTTGATCTATTCATTGGAAAATCCCGATTCTCTTGTCTGCGAATTCACGATCTGTCAACTGATCGGTTCGTCCGTTCGGGATTCGCCCCTGTCTCAATTCCAATTATTCAATCATGAAGAATTAGAAGTCATTAAGGATTTTATAGTCTATCTGAAGAATTCCGAAATCTATGCCGAATTTCAGAATGAAATTGATCAAACAATCGAAACCTGGGAGATTCATTAGCTGAGCCCGAAGTAGAGCTTACGAGTTCATATAGTGATGAAAACTTTTCTTGAAAATTTAGCCATGCAGCGTGGTCATTTCGTGCTCGAATCAGGAATGCACACCGATCTTTGGATCACGATGGACGCTTTGTTTATAGACCCGCGATCGCTGGATCCGCACATAACGGCGCTTAGTGAGTTGCTCAAACCGTATGGCATTACGGCGGTGTGCGGCCCGATGCTTGGCGGCGCTTTTCTCGCGCAGGCGCTGGCGATGAAATTGAATGTTCGTTTTTACTTTTGCCAGCCTTTGCCTGTTCAACCTGAAAAAGGCCTTTTCACGGCGCGATATAAGCTGCCGGCTGTCATGCGCGAACGCGCGGCAAAGGAAAAATTCGCGGTCGCCGACGAGATCATCAGCGCCGGTTCGTCTGCGCGCGTGGTGGTGGATGAACTAACCGAATGCGGCGCATCCGTCGCGGCGATCGGAACGTTGTTATTGCTGGGCAACAAAGCGGTCGAATATTTCCAGCCGCGCGGCCTTCCGATCGTCTCGCTCGGACAACAGAATTTTAATCTCTGGCCACCGCCCGATTGTCCGCTTTGTAAACAAAATGTACCGTTGGAAAATAAAGTAAGTTCAAGCGCGTGAAATCCGAAGAAAAGAAAAACCATGATCCAATTGCTTTCTGAAAAACATGCCCGCGCAATCATCACCGTGCTAAGTGACGCTTTTTACGAGTATCCGGTCATGCGGTATGTTTTGGGTTCGTCCGGAGATTATGACCGGCGGCTCTTGCGGTTAGTTGAATTATTCGTCATGGCGAGAGTGTTCAGAAAAGAGCCGCTGCTGGGATTTTACGACGGTACGGAATTAATCGCCGCCGCGACGATGTCGTATCCGGATGCATCGGCTGCATCATCGGAATTCATGGCACTGCGCATAACCATTTGGGATGAGTTAGGAAGCGACGCGGAGACGCGCTACAACGCTTTCACGGCCGCCTGCAGCCAATGTTCGGTGGATATTCCCAACCTGCATCTCAATATGCTGGGCGTGAAACGATCGGTTCAGAAAAGCGGAATCGGGAAAAAGCTCATCGCAGGCGTGCACCGGATCGCGCGCGAAGACGGACGTTCCGAAGGCGTAACGTTGTCGACGGAAAATCCCGATAACGTCCGCTTTTACGAAAAACTCGGGTATGAAATTACGGGCCACGTGCGCGTAGCTCCGGAACTTGAAACGTGGGGATTTTTCAGAAGGAATGAATTTTTAAAAAATGCCGCCGCCGATAAATAGCCGGATCGCCGCGAGCGCGAGCACCACCAGATTAATATTTCGCCCGGTATCTTTATCGCTCATCAATCCGACGACCAATCCGACAATCGCGCCGGGAATCACCAACCAATTGAGCCAGCCGAGCAGCGGGATAAATCCTACCAAAGCCAGAATCAATGCAATCAAACCGATAAAGACTGAAATAACGTTCATATTAATTTTCTCGTTAAATTATTTAGGACCATAACGTCAGTCGTTTCGACTGCGCTCAATGACCGGTCGAAGTGATAATAATTTAAACCATCACGGGTTATTTTCAAAATGACACTTGCCGAATAAAAAAGCTTGCCTGATATTACAAGGTAACCTTCCACTTTTAATTGTCGGAGCATGGTATGAATAACGAAAAACGATCCGGATTGTTTAAAATTATTTTACTGACGGGATTGCTGGCTGGAACTTTGGATATTTTCGCCGCATTTATCAATGCGTACATTTCATCCGGCACAAGCCCGGCGGTCGTCATGCAGTTTATCGCCAGCGGCGTATTTGGCCGGGACGCTTTCGCCGGCGAGTGGATGATGGTTGCCTGGGGAACGCTTTTTCATTATGGTATTGTCATGTCATGGACAACGCTGTTTTTTATGCTCTATCCGAAAATGTCATTTCTTTCGAAAAGCTTATCAGCTAATGCGATCGGTTACGGCATTTTCGTGTGGATCATGATGAATCAAGTCGTACTGCCGTTATCCAACGTACCGCGCCTTAAAGGCGATCCGATAAAAATGGCTATTGCCATTTTTATACTTATCGTGGCGATCGGCTGGCCGATTTCGTGGATGGCGCGGCGATATTATTCACGCTTGTAATTTCCTGCTATTCCGTCTTTCGTATCAATGCCGTATAAAACGGAAGCAACTGCGCCGTCATGATTCCTGCCTTCACTGCCGCATCATTTTCCATGATCGTTCGTGCTTCAGCTTCGGAATTTACTTCCAGAACGACGATGCCGAATTGACTCTCATCGGAATTCAATGTCCGCCCCGCCATAACCAATTTGCCTTCGCTCAAATAAGTCTTCAATTGCTTGAAATGCGCGCTCACGGCTTCGTTATCACTTTGCGCCCAGTTTTTATCGTCGAGCAAACGCGGAATTAATTTCAACGTGTAAACAAACTGAAGTTTCTTTGTTTCCTTCGATTCCTGAGCTTTGGCGGAGTAACAAATTACAAGCATCAGAATAAGACTGACGAATACTTTCATAGAAGTTCCTTTTCATTGATAGATTTGATCATTGGTTCATTGATCCATTGATTCATTTGCTTCAACTTGTTTTTTTATTTTTCTTAAAATTTCAATCCGAATTAATCCGCTGAACGGGCGTACGATCAGCCAATAGAATCTGAATTTTCTCAGGCTGTTTTTATCTAAACATTTCACGCGCGTTTCTGTTGACAAAACCACTGCATTTTTATCCTTTACGGTTATCCGAAAATTCCAAACGGCTTTGGCGTAACCGGGTTTGTCGAATGAGTGAAAATCCGCCGGATCTATTTTAGAAATATTTCCCGTCGGTTTCCAAAATTGTCCCACAAGCCCCAAAACAATTTCTTCAGGCGTATCCGCGAGCGGAATAAAACCGATGCCCGTAAAACCTTTGGCAATGGCGTTGGATTTCGCCCATCCAAAACTCCGTATGAACATCAACACGCGCCCGATGACCAATTGGCTCGAATCGAATTCATGCAACGATCGGTACACGGCGTCGGCCGATGCACGAATACGTATCGAATGAAATTCCGTGAATTGATAACCGGACAGCATTTGATCGATGAGCATAACCGCACATTAGATAACATTCAGATAATTCGCAAGAATAAAAACAAGACTTTGCATTAAAATTTCAAAAAAAATCTACTTTTCCAAAAAATTACTTGACAAGCGCTCATTTGGCAATTATATTAGGTGTGTTAACCAAATAGTTAATTCAAATGGTTAAATTAATTAGTTAAACCACAAAACTTAAATTAATAAACTGATTTTAAAAGATTTATGGAACAAGAAATTACAATTTCGGAAGAAAAAATCATCGAAGCGGCACGTAATGTCTTCCATCGGAAGGGTTTTGACGGCGCGCGCATGCAGGAAATCGCAGATGAGGCCGGAATCAACAAAGCCATGTTGCACTATTATTTCCGGAGCAAAGATCAGCTTTTCGAAGCGGTTTTCAAAGAAGCATTAGGAAGAATTTTTCCTATGCTCCTTAGTATCCTCATGTCGGACGAACCCATTGAGGAAAATTTAAAAAAATTCATTCCGGCTTACATCGACACGATCAAAAAGCATCCGTACTTGCCTGGATTTGTCTTACACGAAATGACGCGTAATCCGGAACGGCTGACGAATATGGTGCGGTCGGTCGGTGTAGCGAGTGCGCCGCCGAAAATTTTACAGCAATTGCAAAAAGGCATGGACGAAGGCCGTTACATCGCGATCGCGCCGGAACAAATTCTCGTGAGCGTTCTCGCCGCGTGCATTTTTCCATTCGTCGCCAAACCGATGGTCAAAGTAGCGTTAGGTATGGACGACGAAAAATTCGATCAATTTATTAATCAACGTAAAGAACAACTTCCTGAATTCTTATTAAACGGGATCAAAAAGAAATGAACGTACTACTTTTTATAGGATTGGTGTTTTCGTCGCCCAATGACACGCTCCGGCTGGAACAGTGTTATAATGAAGCGGTCGCCGCGTATCCTTTGAGCGGGCAAACTCGATTGTATGAAAACATCACGCAATTGAAACTCAAGAGCCTGAACGCGAAATTTTTGCCGGAATTGTCGCTGACCGGGCAGGCGGCGTATCAATCGGAAGTCACGGCCGTGCCGATTCAATTGCCGACCGTATCCGTTCCGAAGCCGGATAAAGACGCGTATCAACTGACGCTCAATGGCAATCAATTAATTTTCGACTTCGGCTCGATCGCCAAACAAAAAGCTATCGAAGAATCCCAAAAAATGGTCGACCAAAAAAGCGTCGAGGCGGAATTGTATAAACTCCGCGCGCAGGTCAACGACGCCTATTTTGGATTGCTGCTGTTGCAAGAACAGGAAAAATCGCTGCAATTGACTGAAGAGGATATTCGCTCGAAATTAGCGGCGATCGAATCGCGCGTCAAAAACGGCGCGATTCTTCCGAGCAACGCCGACATTCTGAATGCAGAGTTGCTGCGCGTTCACCAAAATCGCGCCGAAGCCGCGGCCAATCGCAAAACATTGCTGACGACGTTGAAAACGTTATTGCACCGTGACGTGAGCGATTCGGTTGTCCTGATCGTACCGGACCTGCGTATGCAATTGACGCCGGTCTCCGCCGAAAAACGACCGGAATATGCAACGTTTGCCTGGTCGCAAAAACGCCTCGACCGTTACGTCGAATGGACGTCGCGCCGCAATCTTCCGAAAATTTCAGCGTTCGGACAGTATTCGTACGGACAGCCGGGACTGAATATGTATGAAAAAGATTTTCACACCTATTACGTCGTCGGGCTGCGCGCGACGTGGAATTTCTGGAACTGGAATACGGACGGGCGCGACCGGCAGGTTTTCAAATTGCAGCAGGATATCATCCGCACGCAAAAGGAATCGTTTACTCAAAATCTGACCGTCGCCGCGGAAAAATTACTGTCTGAAATGAAAAAAATGGAAACGCTGATCAAATTGGATCAGGACATCATCGCGCTGCGCAAAAAAGTGACGCAACAATTATCCAGCCAATTGGACAACGGCGTCGTGACGTCGTCGGAATATTTGACCGAACTTAATTCAGAACATCAGGCCCGCCTGACGCTGGAAATGCACAAACTCCAGTGGCTGCGCGCTCAACAAGATTATTTAACCACCATAGGAGAATAACGTGAAATACTTTTGGATTCTGGGAATCACCCTGCTGGCCGGCTGTTCCGGCAATAATCATAAATCCGACGCCTACGGCAATTTCGAAGCGACCGAAATTATCGTCTCGGCTGAAGCGTCCGGCAAACTGCTCGCTTTCAACGTCGAAGAAGGGCTGACGCTCGAGGCCGGCGCGAACGTCGGTTACATCGACACCGTTCAGCTTTCGCTGAAGCGCGCGCAATTGCTCGCCACGCGCCAGAGCGTCAGCGCTAAAATCGCCAATATTCTCGCACAGATCGACGTGCTGAAAGAACAACGCCGCGTTGCCGAGACCGACAAAAAACGGCTCGAAAAATTGTTCGGCGAAAACGCCGCGACTCAAAAACAATTGGACGACGTCAACGGGCAAATCAGCGTGATCGACCGGCAGATCGTTTCGATTGAAACGCAGAACGCCGCCGTTCTCAGCGACGTCAAATCGCTCGACGCGCAAATCGCGCAAATCAACGATCAAATTCATAAAAGCGTGATCGTCAATCCTCTGCGCGGTACGGTGTTGACCAAATACGCCGAACCCAGCGAAGTAATCGCCTATGGAAAACCGCTGTATAAAATTGCCGACTTGCAAACGATGTTCCTCCGCGTGTATATCAGCGGCGATCAACTGCCGCACGCCGCCATCGGCCAAAAAGTGCACGTCCTGATCGATGAAACTAAAAAGAACAATCAATCCTTGGAAGGTGAGATCAGTTGGATTTCGTCGAAAGCGGAATTCACTCCGAAGATTATTCAAACCAAAGAAGAACGCGTCAACATGGTGTACGCCGTGAAAATTAAAATACATAACGACGGCCGCCTGAAAATCGGCATGCCGGGCGAAGTGAATTTCATCAAAGACTAAAACGAAAAGCATATTTTTATGAACGCAGTTACCGTTAACGATCTGACCAAAACCTACGGAAAAATAACGGCCATCAATCGCCTGAATTTTACGGTCAACAAGGGCGAACTGTTCGGCTTCATCGGGCCGGACGGCGCCGGCAAGACGACGCTGTTTCGGATTCTGACGACGCTGCTGCTTCCCGACGGAGGCAGCGCCAACGTGATCGGATTGGACGCCGTGAAGGATTTCAAAAAACTCCGCCCGCAAATCGGTTACATGCCGGGACGATTTTCACTGTATCAAGATCTGACCGTACAGGAAAATCTGGCGTTTTTTGCGACGGTTTTCGGAACGACCATCGAAGAAAATTACGATTTAATCAAAGATATTTACGTTCAGATCGAACCCTTTAAAAACCGGCGGGCAGGAAAATTATCCGGAGGCATGAAGCAAAAACTCGCGTTGTCGTGCGCGTTGATTCACAAACCGGAAATTCTATTTCTTGACGAACCGACGACCGGCGTCGATGCCGTCTCGCGGCAGGAATTCTGGGAAATGCTGAAACGCCTTCAGGCCAAAGATATTACGATTATCGTGTCAACGCCGTACATGGATGAAGCGAGTTTATGCGACCGCGTCGCCTTGATCCAAAACGGAAATATCCTCGGCATCGACACGCCGGAAAATATCGTCCGCGACTTTGATCGTCCGATCCTCGCCGTCAAATCGTCGAATATGTACGGCTTACTCACGTCGCTCAAAACGTTTCCAAACGTACATTCGGTTTTTCCGTTCGGCGAATTTCTCCACTACACGGACCGGCGCGGAAAATTCGAACCGCAAGAAATCACTCATTATTTAACGCAACTAGGGATTCAAAACATCGAAACGGCCTGGACGCAGCCGACGATTGAAGACAGTTTTATGGCCCTGATGGAGCAACACGCATGAGTTACGCCATTCAAGCCGAGAACCTGACTAAGCGATTCGGTGATTTTATCGCCGTCAACGCCATCACGTTCGACGTCAAACAAGGCGAAATCTTCGGATTTCTCGGCGCTAATGGCGCCGGTAAAACCACGGCCATCCGGATGTTGATCGGTTTATTGTCCCCTACTTCCGGAAAAGCTCACGTCGCCGGTTATGACGTATTTACTCAAACGGAAAATATCAAACGAAGCATCGGTTATATGAGTCAGAAATTCTCGTTATACGAGGATTTGACTGTTCGCGAAAACATTCGCTTTTACGGCGGCATATACGGACTCAGCGACGAACACATTAAAACCAAAACCGATTTTTTAATCCGGAAATTGCAATTGGAAGACGCCGCGGACATGATGATCAGTTCGCTCCCCCTCGGCTGGAAACAAAAACTATCTTTTTCAGTGGCGATTTTACACGAACCGAAAATCGTTTTCCTCGACGAACCCACCGGTGGCGTCGATCCGATCACGCGGCGCCAGTTCTGGAATCTGATTTACGAAGCGGCCGCCGATGGCGTTACGATTTTTGTCACGACGCATTACATGGACGAATCGGAATATTGCGATCGCGTATCGATCATGGTTGATGGCCGAATCGAAGCGCTCGATACGCCGCGCGGCCTTAAGCAAACTTATGCCGCCGATTCCATGAACGACGTCTTTGTTAAACTGGCGCGCCCTCAGAAAAAGGAAAATTAATATGAAAAGCTTTCGCGGTTTTATCATCAAAGAATTTTATCACATTTTTCGCGACAAGAGAACGATGCTGATTTTGTTCGGCATGCCGGTCATCCAGTTGATTCTCTTTGGATTTGCGATTCGCAACGAAGTCAACGACGCCCGGATCGCGATCCTCGATCAGTCCAATGATTACATGACCCAGGAACTCACGCAAAAAATCGTTTCATCGGGATATTTCATCCTCGTGGAACAATTGAAGCCCGGCGGCGATATCGAATCGGTTTTCAAGCAAAATCGCGTCAAGGAAGTGATCGTCTTCGAGCCACATTTCGCCCAACGCCTGCTGCGCGAAAATAAAGCCGCCGTGCAAATTATCGCGGATGCGACGGAACCGAACATGGCTAACTTGTTGATCAATTATACATCATCAATCATCAGAGACTATCAAGCCGGTCTGCGCGGACAAGCCGGATCGCCGGTTCAAATCAATCCGGAAGTCAAGATGTTGTACAATCCCGAATTGAAAAGTGTGTACTTGTTTGTGCCCGGGCTCATCGCTTTACTTCTGATGTTGGTATCGGCGTTGATGACGTCGATCACGATTGCACGCGAAAAGGAATTAGGTACGATGGAAATTCTGTTGGTCTCGCCGCTTAAGCCGGCTCAGATCATCATCGGAAAAGTCATCCCGTATTTATTTTTATCGTTCGTCAATACGTCGACGATCTTATTACTCGCCCGGTATGTTTTCGGCGTGCCGTTTCACGGCAGTTACGGATTCTTTTTCTTTGAGGCTTTTTTGTTTGTCGTCACGGCCTTGTCGCTTGGCATTATGATTTCCACGATTGCCGATTCGCAGCAAACCGCTATGATGTTTTCTCTAGCTGGGCTGATGCTGCCGGTGATTATTTTGTCGGGCTTTATTTTCCCCGTTTCGAGTATGCCGGTTGTTCTGCAAATAATCAGCCACATTGTTCCGGCCAAATGGTTTCTGATCATCGTCAAAGGCATCATGCTCAAAGGCGCCGGCATTGAATATCTGTGGAAGGAGACGTTGATTCTCGGCGGAATGATGCTGTTTCTGATATCCGTCAGCGTAAAAAAATTTAAAATTCGATTGCAATAAATTCGCCAAAGAGACACGGAGAACACAGAGATAAATTTTTATTAAATACAACTAACTCCGTTTCTTTGCCACAATCATTAAGGGAAAACTAAACGAATGGCGCTCAATCAAATTACCGAAAAAATCATTGGCTGTGGAATTACCGTTCACAAAAATTTGGGCCCAGGATTACTTGAATCGATCTATGAATCGGCGCTCTGTATTGAATTAGAAGAATCAGGCCTTGGTTTTGAAAGGCAAAAATCAATTCCTGTTATATACAAAAACAAATCCATCGGAGAATTCCGTGCCGATTTAATCGTTGAAAATCAGATTGTGGTTGAACTCAAAAGCGTTGAGCGAATGGATCCGGTTTTTCACGCACAAGTTTTGAGTTATATGAAATTAGGAGATTATAAACTTGGTTTGTTAATCAATTTTAATTCAAAAATGTTAAAAGACGGTATTAAACGCTTTATAATATAATAAAAACACTCTTAGATCTCCGTGTTTCTGTGGCTATTAGTCAAAAGATTTAACTCTGAGAACTCCGTGTCTCTGTGGCAATATTAAAAGGTATACTATGAGAACCATTAAATTTTTAGTTCAAAAAGAATTTCTTCAGATTTTCAGAAACAAAGGCATGCTGCCGATTATTTTTGTCATGCCGATTATTCAATTACTTATTTTGTCGAATGCGGCCACCTTCGATATCCGCAACGTAACATATCATCTCATCGACAAAGATCAATCGACCATGTCGAGGCAATTGGCGGAAAAATTTACCGGTTCGGGATATTTTATTCTCAAAAACAGTTCCTTCTCATACGAAGCCGGGCAACAAGACCTGAAAAGCAACACGGTCAATATGGTTTTAGAAATTCCTAAATTTTTCGAACGCGATCTCGGAAATTCGGGCAAAGCCAAAGTTCAACTCACGATCAATGCGGAAGACGGTAATTCGGCAGGATTGATCCAATCGTATTCGGCCACGATTATTTCCAATTTTGCCCAGGAAATAACAGGAAAAAATATTGCACCCGGCATGACGCTGCCCAATATCATTCAGATCGAACATGCATTTTGGTACAACCCGGAACTCAATTATAAAACGTACATGATCCCGGGTATTCTCGTCGCGCTGGTCACAATGATCGGATTGTTTCTCAGCGGCATGAATATTGTCCGCGAAAAAGAAATCGGTACGATCGAACAGCTCAACGTGACGCCGATCAAAAAGCATCAATTCATCATCGGCAAATTATTGCCGTTTTGGGTCATCGGTTTGTTTGAATTGGCTTTCGGGCTTGTGATCGGCCGTTTGGTTTTTAATTTACCGCTCACGGGGAGTTTCGCACTGATTTTCGGGACCGCGGCTATTTACCTGCTCGTCGTTCTCGGCATCGGGCTTTTTATTTCGACCGTCACGGACACGCAGCAGCAGGCTATGCTTATCGCCTGGTTTTTTATGGTGATCTTTTTACTGATGGGAGGATTATTTACGCCGATCGACAGTATGCCGGCCTGGGCGCAAAAAGTCACGCTGTTCAATCCGGTCGCTCATTATGTTTTGATGATGCGCAGTATTTTGCTGAAAGGTTCAGGGTTTTTGGATTTGTACGGCCACATTGTGGCGCTGTCGGTGTTTGCGGTTTTGATGTTGTCACTTGCCGTCTTGCGATACAGGAAAGTAAGCGATTAAAATAAAAAAGGCCGCCCGAAAGCGGCCTCTTCATGTGGAAATACGGCTAACTGAAATGGGGAATAATTTGAGGAATGACCGGCCCGTCGGACGACATCGGCCTCTTGATTTTTGATTCGTCGCTCTGTTGGCTCAACGAACGGATAAAATTGTCCATCCGATCTTCAAGGGCGGTAGAAATGACGGTTTCTTCTTTGATTAATTCATGGATTTCGTCCAGCGCCGCTTCCAAGTCGTCGGCAATTTGTTTGAAAATTTCTTTGCATTCATCCGTCACTTGCAAACGCGACAAGTCATCGTTGCTTAATTCGTACGACGATGTTGTGACGAGATTAACGGAATTTTGTCCCAGAATTTTTTCAACATCTTGGATGAATTTCATAGCCGAATCCTTAATCGAGCGGTTGAGCGATTTACTCTTGACTCGTAGTATATAATTTTCCAAAGCTTGGTTGTTTTCGGTCAAAAAAACTGCATTATATTTTTGTTTTCTTGGCTTCATAATTTCTTGCCTTTAATTCACATTTACTGTGATTTAAATCAAAGGCATAAAAAATGCCAGGCCTGAAAACAACCCGCAAAACGTTATAAAATATATATTTAGTGAGAACCGCCCCACATAATAGACATTTAAATATCCATATTATATGTTGGAAAATCAATACTACTTTCGACGAAATTCCATACTTATCGCACTTGGTACTGTCCAAAAGGATAAATTCGCGGCCATGCATGGATGGCAAAACCAATTGCGGAAGCCGCTTCCATCAATCGGCCTATTACAATGAACGTAATTTCTCTGAAAAAAATTTCTGAAAAGCTAACCGTCAAAATTCCGGTATTCAGCAAGATAAAAACACTTCGCACCAGCCAAAGACGGCCGCGAATGGGTTCGATTCCGTGACGGGGTAACATCCAATACGCCACACCGAACACCAAGTTCAACATCCAACCGGCGAATAGCCATTCGATATGCGCCGGCAGCAACCGCCAAATCAGCGGTGACAACGGCACGCCTTTGTGAATTAACAATAATGCTCCAACAGTGAAGCCGGAAGCAAAATATATCAGCGCAGTGCGAACAAACCAAACGCTCAAAGAAGGCATTTCATTTTCCTTTCACGCGCTTCCAGATCGACGCAGCGTAACCGATTCCGCCAAGCCACAATAATCCGGCTGATACCAACAACGGAATAGGTTCGTCCGGATAAACATACACCAACGGCTCGCCGATGGCTCGTGTCAATAGCCCTGCATTGATGCAAAAATAAACGAACCATCCGGCACGCTCAGAACCGCGCGGGTTTTCACGAGACATCGCCGGAAACATCCACCAACTCACACCGACAATGATCTGCGTAATCCAGCCTATCATGAATAAATGAAAATAGACCGGCGTCATCGCTGGCATGAAAATCCAACTTTCCGAGGCTGACGGAATTTTCAGCACGATTCCCAGAACAAAACTCGTTACGAAATAAACGAGACCGGTTTTTATAAACCAACGCGATAACGTGGGCATACATTCCTCAGTATTTCAATGCGAGAGTTACGTAAATATTGCGGCCGCGCCCAGGCAGGCGATTAATGCTACTGTGTTCGTGATACAACGTGTCAAAAATATTTTCCACGCCGCATTGCAATTCCATAAACGACCGGACTTTCACGCCACTGCGAAAATTAACAATGGTAAATCCATCCGTTACTGTTTCAGCGGCGCTGATTTTGGCTAAACGTTTTTGCGGAGCAGCTATCTTACCATAAAGTTCCAGCCAATAATTTTTTTTCGTCCAGCGCGCACTGGCGATCACTTCCAGAGGCGGCATATACGGAATAGGTTCGTCCAGCGCATCGATCTGGCTATACTTGTAATTGGCGGACGTCATCAAACCAAACGATGGCGTAAACCCCCAATAGACACTCGCCTCCGATCCGACGATATAAGCCGACGACAGATTGTAATAGGTTTTAAATGGCGCTTCCTCGATCCGGCCGCCGATGTAATTGTGAATGCGGTTATAAAACACATTGGCTTTCAATGCATACCGATCGTTCGTCGATTCGAATGTCACTTCGGTTTGATAACTAATTTCAGGTTTGAGTTCGGGATTGCCGGTATAGACAAATCCATCGGACACATTATAAAAATAAAAACCGTAATTCTCCTGATGCGATGGCAATCGTATGCTCCTTGCCAACGACCAACGGAGACGATGTTGAACCGAAAACTGATAGTCGAATGCCGTGCTCGCGCTCGCAATAAAATACGATCGGTTTAATCCGCTTCGGTTCCAATAACCTTCCAATTCACGCCGCCCGAAACGGTCGTGCAGCGTGCGTCTTGAAAAATCCGCCCGCACCGACGAGCGCCAAAAAAGATCGGTTTTCAAGCGCCGATGATAATCAAGCGCTATGGCATAATTCTGCACGCGCACATCGGCAAGATTGACTACATACATAGGCGACGCGGCCGGATCCAGACTTTCCATCGTCATATCGGCAAACGCCTTCATCGCATACACGTCGCCGATTATTTTCAACGTCTGAGACTCGCCGGTAAAATTAATTTCACTCAACACGCCCATCGTCCGCGTTGTGCCTGTCATCGGCATATACATATTGGGCATAAACGTACGCGCCGTGACGTCGCGATCGTAATCGTCCATGCGATGATCGATCGTGTTATAATAAATTTTTGTTTTTACCGAACGAATATTGGCGCGAGGATTATTCCAGGCGTGTTCGATTCCGGCAATATTCGCTTCGGCGCGGCGCGTATCCATCAGCAAAGCCGGATAGCCAATGTCTTCGGCGACGTCGCCGATGTACGACATCGTCAGCGTCTGCGTTGCCCATTTTTTGGACACATCGATTTTATAATTCGTTTTATCGAAGCCGGAATTACTCCATCGCTGGCGATGACCCGCATAGTAATCACCGGCCGACTTGACCGAAAAACTTCCGCGCGCAGCCCATTGGCCTTTCGACCAATTGCTATGCCCGCGCAAAAATCGCAAATCGGAAACGCTTTCATAGCCGCTTTCGATTCCGGCGGAAAACGGTTTGTTGAATTCCGGCCGGCCTGTTTTTAAATTCAACGTTCCGCCGATCGTTTGCCCGTAGGTCATATCGAATCCGCCTTTGGCGAGATCGAGTTTTTGCAGGTTGTCGATTTCTACGTACGACGTCACCGGATCCATTTTGTCGATGCACGCGCCGAAAATTTTCATATCGTCAACCAGTACATTGATCTGGCCGGCGCTCAATCCGCGTATCGACGGCTCCAATGCAAAATTGGCGCGGCGGATCATGGACAATCCGTTGATTTTTTCGAGGACGTCATCGGTAGTGTTGAGCTTATTCTCGAGATAGTACGTTTCTTCCGCGCGCTGCAACGGTTGTCCGTAAATAATAATTTCCTCAGAAAATTCAATCGCATGCGGTTTTAACATCACCACCGCCGTTTTCGATTCACGCATATCCAGCGTCAGTCGCGCCATTTCGTAACCCATCGACATACATTTGAGCGTATGACGTCCTTGCAGCAAATTTAAAATAAATCCGCCGGCGCTGTCGCTCGCCGTTCCTTCGTATGTGTCCTCAACTAAAATATTCACGTACGGAATTCCTTCCCGGGTATCGGCGTCGATGATTTTTCCGGACAACGTAAACCGTTGTTGTGCCTGTAATGCGGCATTCAGCATGATGATTAAAATAATCGGCTGCAATAGTTTCATATCGGCCTCAATAATATTCCGGCGCATGATATCATGCGCCGGATGCGGTTGTACATCAGATCACAATATCGAAATAGGTCGTTAATAACGAAACATCATTCCGTTTAATTACCAAATCAATCCGCCAATCGCCGGACATCGTACAGTTTAATTGACCCGAATAATGTCCTTTTTGCGTATGCGATGGATTCATGTTATTCGGCGATCCATGCCCCATTGACGGCATCGACGGCGTCATCTCAAACGTCACATCCGTCACCGGTACGAACGACATCATCGATTCCATTTTGTGTACCGTGAACGTAATATCATTCATTCCGACTTCCGTCTGCAACGGCGCCATCCATGTAACGATGTATTTCGCCGTATCGGCGCCCGTCAGAACGCGGCAGCGTTCGGAATTTTTAACCGGCACCTGGAGCGAAATTTCACCCGACCGGCCTTCGTGATGTTCGTGAAAATCGACAACCAATTCCCAATATTCCATGGCGTTGCCGGGCATCTGAAAAACAGCCGCACACGGAAATAAACCGTCGACGGCATTCACATCGTCAGGATTTTCAACGGGCGCCGAATGCGTCAAACCCATCATGTGCATGACGGGCGTCAATAAAACATGTCCTTCTTCAATCGGACGATTGTCCGTCGAATCGTACAACGCCACGTAGATTGGATTATATCCGACTGCAAGCGAATCTTCGGCATACACTTCGACTTTGACGCCTTGATTGTAATACGTTCCTAAAAGCAAATAATCGTCTGAAAAACTTCTGTCGGAGTCGTTGGATTCGCAGCCCGTAAGCATCAATCCAACGATGAAAGCCATGATTGGAAAACGATTCATGATTTAAATTCCTCTTGTATATAGTTCTCCCGTTTAGTTGGAGCGTACTCCAACCGTTCAGTAAAAAAACCGTAATCAAAAAAAACATTGGACCGCTAAATCAGCGGTCTGATTCAATCGAATCAGATCAGCGCCGGAGGCGGGCGAAAAACTGAGGATGAAAATGAAGCGAGGTTTACTGAAGAAATTATTTCAATAGAGAAAACACCTGAAGAATACAAAATCAGAGATTGAAGTTCGGGTATAACGCCTTCGAAGCTGACCAAAATCGAACTTTCATTTTTAGAAGTACCACAGCCGAGATTGCTGACCGAACATTGATCGGCTTTGAGTTGGGCCGTGTTTTTGTGCGAACATTTACACACTTTACCTTGAGAAAGACAACAACACGCATTCACCGGTTTATCATTGATCATTTTCACGATTTCAGGAATGGCCGTACCGGTTATCGCAATGATAATTAAGTGAGCAATTATTTTATAAAATATTTTATTCATTTCAATTTGAAATTCGGCCACGGAGGCGCCATTTTTACCATGGCCACCCGCGTATCAGCATGATGGCACACATTAAAACGCATAATCCTAACACTAAATTTAGCCGGCCAATCCAGCTGGCCGCTTTGCGGTAATTGCGTGAAGCCGGGGAATCGGGATTTTCCTTCCAAAGAGCAGTCGCTTTCGGGCCGACATAAAAATCGTGAACGGCGCTGATGATAAAAATAATGGCGACCAAAATCAATTTGACTGCCAGCGTTTCGCCGAAATATCCCGTCCACATTCCTGCCGAAAAATAATCCGGCCAGCGATAGCCGCGAAAATGTAAATTGATCAAGCCGGTCAGAACCAGCGTCCACAAACTCAACCATCCCACATATCGAAATCGCAAGCCGATCCATTCGACGATGGATCCGGCGACGCCCTGAAATTCTTTTTTCCGTACGAAAGGAACCATTGTCGTGACAAAAAACATCAATCCGCCGATCCAGATCATTGCGCTGAGTACGTGCAAAAAAATAAATATGAGATACCACAAACGCATACATCCTCAAAAATCTTTTTTTTGAAAATAACGTAGGCCTAACAAAAACGGCGTCACGGCCCACAGAATCAAAACGCTCAAGGATACGCCGAGGCCGGTCGAGGCGCTAAAAAACTGGTGAAATACCGCGCCGGTATAACCCATCATCGCCGAAACATTAAATTTTAACAGCAGCATGACGCGCGCCAGATCGACCGGATTGGCCAGGCTCATGCCGATGATGGCCGGTTCCAAAGGATAGTCGTCGAACCAATAAATTACAAGTAAAATAAAACCGTCGTACACGACGGTAAAAAACATCCAGATCAACATCGCGGCCCCGATGCCTTTGACTTTGTCTTCGTAACGAACGGCAATCCAAAATGCCAATGCCGTGAAAATCCATGTTAGTAAAACGCCGGCCGTTAGCAACAACATTAACGCGGAAAGATATTCGGCGTCAATAACGCCTTCCAGTAAAAACGGAAGGCCGGTTCCGGCGACAAATCCAGCGGAAAGCGTGAGACTGAGGCCGCAATAAATTCCCCAGTAAATATTTTTGCGGCCGATCGGCTGCGACAACAACAACTCGATAAATTCACGCGAGTGGTAAACGTACATAGCTCCGAATATAATGCTGGCGAGCGGAATAACGGCAAGGATAATGTTCATCAAGCTTAAAATAACTTTGGCATCAGTGCCGACGAATCTGAAAAGCCCGTCGGTAATGACTAGAAAAAATATTGCATAGCCGATCATCCATTTGCTGCGCAAAATGTTATGAAATTCATACTTCAGGATTTTTGCAGTTCCGTCCATACCGGCCGTCCTTTCATCAACGTTGCAATGGCACGCTCGAGATTACGTTCGCCCGTATACCGTACGAGTTCATCGGTCAAACCTTCGAAGAAAATTTTTCCTTCAAGTAAAAATACGATATGCTCGGAAAGTTCTTCCAATTCGCTCATGATGTGCGACGTCAGGATAAACGTTTTTCCGAGATCGCGTTCTTTTAAAATTTTGTCTTTCAAATTGCTGCTGGCAATCGGATCAAGCCCCGCCGTTGGTTCGTCCAGAATTAAAATGGACGGCCTGAATAAAAATGCAATGACGGCGCTGACTTTCTGGCGAGTACCGCCGGAAAGAGTCCGAATAGGTTTGTCCCATTCCTTACCGAGGTTGAAGACTTCAAAAAGTTCCATGTCCGTATCGTCAGGATGATGCCGCAGATCCCGGACAAGTGCAAGCAATTCTTTGAGCGTGAGATTCTCAGGAAATCGCGCGAGCTGCGGCATGTAGCCGATTTTCCGCCGGTAATCCCATCGGCCATTGACCCGCTCGCCATTGATCGAGATGTCGCCGCGATCGGGAAACACAAGTCCAAGGATACTTTTGATCAGCGTCGATTTACCGGCGCTGTTGGGACCCACGATGGCCGTAATTTTACTCGGTTCAACGGACAAATTAATACTTTTGAGGACGTGAAGTTTCTGATAATGTTTTTCCAAAGATTGAATCCGTATCATGGCAATCTCCGCATTCGTGGGTTCGCATCGGCAAGCGTTTCAGGCGTCAGCGCCGGAATGACCGATTCGGCGGCATCGATCAAATCGATCAGAAAACTCCGAAGTAAAATCAGCGCCGTCGGATATTGTTCGATCAATAATGAAAATAGACGGACGGGACGAAATGGCACATCGCCGACGCCGTCGCGATTGAGGTCGTATCCATCGTATGCGCTCCAGTAATTGGAGTCGAATACGTTATAATTCTGGCGGCTGTTCGTTGCGACATCGAAGGCGTTTCCTATGAAATTGTTTTGGGAAAACACATTGTCCGTAGAATTCGCCATGATGCGCACCGCCCAGCCATTGTTGAGGAATTCATTTCCCGCAATGCGGTTCCGGCTCGTGCCTTCGGCGTGAATGCCGACCGTGTTATTGACAAACGCATTGCCTGCAATGTCGCTTCCAGTAATATCTTTCAATAGAACGCCGTACGAAGCCGCGCCCCAGTTATCTTCAAAACGGTTACGCTTCATCGTTATTTTTTTGGTATACATCACGGCGACGCCGGCGCTGTTATTTTTAAAAATATTATCCTCGTACACGCACGTATCTGAAAACATAAAATGCAGCCCGTAGCGTAAGTTGCCGATACTGTGATTGCCGGTGATCGTCGAACGTTTTACAAATTCAAAATAAATTCCGTCCCGATGATGCTGAATAGAGTTATTTTCGATTGTAATGTCGTGACAATTCCATAAGTGAATCCCGTTACCGGAACTGGCTTCTTTTTCCGCAGCAGCAATCAAATCGTTTCCGCGAATCGTACAAAATCCGGATTTTGACAAATATATGCCGAAAAACGCGTTACGAAAACGATTGTCGATGACGGCAGAATTGTAAGATTCGATCAATTTAATCGCGGCATTATCCTGAACGTAGCTGACGCCGACATTTTCAAAAGTAAGATTGCTGATCGTAACGCCGGATGCTTTGACGGTCAGAATTTGGAATTTATTTTCGCCGTCGAGGACGGCCTTGCCTTCTCCGGTTAAAGTGATCGACCGATGAATTTCCAGCGCTCCTTCACGATACACGCCGGATTTGATGATGATACGGTCGCCATCTTGGGCCGATTCGATAGCAGAACGGATTGTAGAAAATTCCCCGCCTTTCCCGACGATCAAGTCTTTCGCCGAAGCGACGCCGGCATACATTAAGAATATGTAAAAAACTTTTTTCATTTTTTGTTATTGGTTCGCGTGGCGCGATTGTACGCGCGTCATCACTTGTTGCCAATTCAAAACATCGCCGTCAAATTGTTTTTGCATCGAGTGTGCATCATGCGCATTGGAGTAACCTGAAAGAAACATTCCCATCGGGCTGGGAACGTTTGAACTTTGCAGGAACTGAGCCTGATCGGCGCGCACCCATTGTCCCGGGTTTTTAAAATCGGTTATCCACATTGAATGGATATCTTTTTCAGAAAATTGGTTCAAGTAAGCCGCGAGACATTCTATAGAATCAAATTTATAAATTTTCCCTTTTTGAGTAATTAATTCCGATCCGAATTTTTCGTCGGCAATGATCATGCGGCAATGCGCGCACGCGTCTTGCCCGTATCGGATCGCTTCAGGCTGTTGATTACAGCCTGTCCATAACAAACTAATGAGCCACCAATACGTTTTCATTTTTCGTATCTTTCGTTGAAATGTTTGCACGTTTTTCTCTGAACCATACAACAATACCCAGCAAAAATGAAAGACCGGCTAACACGCCGCCTATATACGGCAACGACGTCGTCCGCATATTAAGCAATTGTTTGGTTCCGATCAACGGCGGCTGATAGGTCATGCCCGGAACTTTGATCGGTGCGTTCGGATCGAGATTATGACCGTAATCATATTCCCATAAATAAAAATCGACCAAACCCGCTATCAACACTATTAAAAAGCTTCCGATCCACACGGCAAGCCAATTTCGCTTATTTAAAATCGTTATACACAAACCTGACAGAATTAAAAATCCGACAATATAAGGCATCAGCGTTAATTCAGGAATCGATTCGGGCGTGATATGTTTCATCCCGATGTAGTGATTGAGGCCGTTGATCGTTTGCAGGTCGTTAGGATTTTCACCGGTTATCTGGTTGATCCATATATATAAACCAAGTCCTTCAGGGTATTGAGGCGCATCGAGCTTGATCCACCAGAGCGGCGTAAAATACAAACCGATGAGCAGCAGCGAAGCTGTTGCAATTAAAATTCTGGACTGTCGTTTCATAACCCATTCCTTTCTTTGCATTGGATCAATGCTCGTGCGCTCCGGTTTCCACTTCATGATGTTCAGCCGAAATGCGCGTGGCCTGGTAAAGGCCTTCCACGTAATGTAAAAATTTGACGTAACTTTCGACAAACTTCCTGCCGGCTTTCACATCATGACTGTCAAAGCCTTTGCGTTCGATCATTTCTTTATACACTTCCTTTACGCCGTTATTCATGGATTCATCCAACAAATGGATCACTTCATCGACAGAACCGCTGGTCAGCGCATGATCGGCAGCCGGAATTGCCGGGCCCTGATCCAGGCCAGCCGGTTTCAATCCTGTGTATGGCGCGCCTTCACCGGCACGATGCACCCGCACTACGGTTTCAAAAAAATACCGATCGGCCAAAATTTTCGCGGTTTCGTTTAACTTCCGTACGGCTAACGCTTGTTCAAATGCTTTACGGATTTCGTTTTCATCTTCCGCCTTTACCCAAATCAGAACATGATCGACTTTACTTGTTTCGAGCGCTTTCTGCGCGGCTTTGACCACCGGTCCGTCCAAGGCATCGCAATGGGCGTAAACGGCTTTGCTTCCGAATACCAGAACCATCACTGTTAAAAAAGTTAATAATGTTTTCATAATCATTCTCTTGTTAAATATAAAGGAGTTGCCGGTCGTCCCGACAACTCCTTACAGCATTACTTACCCGTCCCAAACGAAATGGGCACGTTGGCATTCGCTGCCGACACGCGAATATAGCCTTGCATTTCCTGGTGCAGCGCTGAACAGAAATCGGTGCAATAGAAAGGATAAATGCCGGCTTTTTTCGGCGTCCAGCGATACGTCAGCGTTTCGCCAGGCATCAACAGCAATTCCGCATTATCGCCGCCTTTAATGGCGAAGCCGTGCGCAATGTCCCAGTCTTGTTCAAGATTGGTCACGTGAAAATATACGACGTCGCCAACTTTGATTCCTTCGATATTGTCCGGACTGAAGTGCGAACGCGCGGCTGTCATGTACACGCGAACTTCATTGCCTTTGCGTTCGACGCGCGCATCCTTTTCGCTCTTAGTGACATGCGGATGTTTGTTTTCATTGATATCGAATATTTTTTTCTGGTGTTTGGTGACTAACTCGGCGGCAATACCCTGGGCGTAGTGCGGCTCGCCAACCGTCGGAAAATCCAGCAACAGTTTCATCTTGTCGCCCGTGATGTCTATCAATTGAGCGGATTGATTCAATTCAGGCCCCGTCGGGAGATAACGGTCTTTCGTGATTTTGTTCATAGCCAAAACGTATTTTCCCCAAGGTTGACGGCTGTCTCCGCCTGGAATCATCAGGTGACCGATGGAATAATACGCCGGCATACGATCGACCACTTCCCACGTACCGATTTTCCATTTGACGATTTCCGATGAAACGAAGTGCGACGTGTACGCAAAACCTTTTCCGTCGAATTCCGTGTGAAGCGGCCCGAGTCCGGGTTCTTTCACTTCACCGGCAATCACTTCATCATATTTCAAAACCGGAATGCCTTCGACTTCGCCGTCAAACGCTTTGGCTTCAATCGCTTTTTGCATTTTAGAAAATGAAAATACAGGAATAACGGTGGCTAATTTTCCTCCACCGACAATATATTCACCCGAGGGATCGACGTCAGCGCCGTGCGGCGATTTCGGACAAGGCATCAGGTACAATAAGCCGGGACATTCAGACGGAATCAGCATCTTCACGCCTTTTTTCAGATTCGATTCCGCCATTTGCGTCGATTCGTTGAATACGTTGTGATAATATTCGCCATCCCAATCTTTGGCTTTGCCTTGCTTCACGTATTCTTCCGCCTTTTTCCAATTGACCGCAAGAATAAAATCTTTGTCCTTCTGGCTCGCATTGATTTCAAGCAGCGTATGCGCTTGTTCGGTGTTATACGTCGAGAAGAAAAACCAACCGCTCGAAGGCCCTTTACCGGCGTGGCTCAGATCGTAATCGAATCCCGGCGCAAGAATCTGGAAGGCAATATCCATGTTGCCCGACGTTTGATCGACTTTGACGAATGTCAACGTGCCTTTGAAGTTTTCTTTGAAACTGTTGATCGGCACGTCGCGGTCGGGAATCGGTACGCTGAAGCGCGTAGCGGCTACGACGTATTCCGTGTTTTCCGTGGCGAACGGCGAAGCGTGATTGCCGCCGCTGTTGGGAATTTCCAGAATTTCAGCCGTACGGAAAGTTGATAAATCGATTCGGGCGATACGCGGCGTGTTGTTGGAATTAATGAACAACCAGCGGCCGTCAGGGACATCGTCCGTTTTGGATAATTCCGGATGATGACTGTCGTCCCACGGAATGAATCCGTGCGTGCTGTTGAACATGCCTTTGGTTTCTTCGCTATAGCCGTAACCGTTTTCCGGATTCACGGCAAACACCGGTATGACGCGCAACAAACGCCCGCTGGGTAATCCGTAAGCCGCTACTTGTCCGCTGAATCCTCCCGACAAAAATGCGTAAAATTCATCATAACTTCCGGGCGCAACGTACACTTTGGATGCAGCGTCGCCCGAGCCGGCCATTTCTTTTTTGCCGGAACAGCCCCACCAAAATACAATTCCTACGGCCAGCACGAGGGCTATCTTGACGCCGGCTCGTTTCCAATTCGAAAACATGGTTCACCTCCACGTGAATGTGAGTTGATGTTAGATTCGCTGCTCCACCGCAGCCATACTTGTCACGCCGTCCGCCTTAGGCGAATCGGCGTATGTTTGAAAAAGCATTCTCAGACGCTGAACCGAGTTCAGCGTGACGCGAATAATTCATTTCTTCTTCTGTTCCGCCGAATAACGGAAGTATTCCAAAATCGCCATCGCTTCGTCTTTCGTCACGTTTTGAAACGTCATCGGTGTCATGTATTCGGCCAGCAATTTTTTGGCGTCCGGATGTTTTTTGATCATTTCGTCCGGATTGAGAATCATGTTGACGACATACTCCGGTTTGCGGCGCTTAGTCACTTCGCGAAGCGGCGGCCCGACATAACGATCGTCCAACCGGTGACAGGAAAAACATTTGGTTTCGAATATTTTTTCTCCGGTTTTGGCAAGCGTCGCATTGACGGCCGCCAGTTTTAATTCGGCCGTGATCGGACCGACGCCGTGTTCTAACTGAAACGTATTGAGCCCCGAAGGATTAGATTTGGCTGCATTCGATCCGGCTCCGGCATTGGCGCCGGTTTTAACAGGTTGTTTTGCATTTTCACCTGATGCTTCCCCGCACGACCAAAGCATGACGCTGGTGATCAGCAGAGCGACAAACATGATTCTGGTTTTCATAAATTCCTCCGATAAGTTTAATTTTATGAGTTGACTTGTTTTTCGAGTTCAATAGCTTTCGGAAATAAAATATTATTTTCGAGATGAACGTGTTGATGCAGATCGCGTTCAAATTCCTGCAATTCTGCAAAACACACGCGATACGTCGTGCACGCATCTTCCGGCGGCATAAAATTATTGCTCAAGCGGCGAATTTGTTTCATCGCGTCGCCGGCTTCCTCGTGTTCGATCTCCATCACGCGGATGGGATTTTCAACCGTGACGAATGGCGGAGCCTGTTTGGGAAAACGGCCGCTGCGGATGTCGATCAATCTTTTGATGTAAGGAAAAAGAATGTGCTCTTCGTTGTGCATGTGACGCGTGAGTTCCGCCTGAACGCCTTCGAAGTGTCCGCCGATGGAAAACAATTCCGGATGACGCTCTCCGTGTACGCTGATGATTTTGCGGATGTGAGCAGACAAGACCGGCAGTTGGCTGCGAACAAAGCTGTGATGCCGGTTGATGATGTAATCGGCAAGGAAATCGATTTCCCACGCGTCAAAATTTTCGACGCGGCCGGCTGCATTTTGTAATTTGACCACATCGCTTAATACTTTTTCAGGGTCAATTCCTTTTTCCGCGCATCCTTGACCTATGGATTTTTTTCCACCGCAGCAAAAATCAAGGCCATACCGTTCAAATACAGCCGCTGCACGGAAATCTTTTTTAACAATCTCACCGATTGATGTTGAAGTCTGCAATTCCATTGATTTCTCCTTATCTTATTTAAGACTCTTTTATCTTAATTTAAGATAAAAAAATAGTTTGTGTTTAATTATTATTTAATAAATACTTAAGCTGAAATCGCTAATGCTGAAATCCTGAAATTGTTGTCTTTTGTTTTTTTTGCAAGATAGCCTAAAGTCGTTTGTTCGAAAGTTTGTTTGATCTGATCCCTGACGCCGACCATTTCATCATGCAATGGACACGGTCGGTCGAAACCGCAATTGGGCAGTCCCAAAACGCATTCTTTAAAAATATCCATTCCATCGATCGCTTTGACAATTTCAATCAACGAAATCGATTCCTCCGCCCGTGCCAGCGCAACGCCGCCTTTGGCGCCACGAAACGACGTCATCAGATTATTTTCAGTAAGCGTCTGTAAAATCTTAGTTAAAAAGTGAAAAGGAATGTCGAGTTTCTCTGCAATTTCCCGAATTGAGACGTAACTGCCCTTACCATTGGCGGTAACGTAGAGTGCCGCTCGGATCGCATATACACAACTTTTTGAGAGTATCATAAGCTTTGAGTCGGTTAAAAGTTAATTCAGACTCTTTTATCCTAATATAAGGTATGATGTATAAATTGTCAATAAAGATTTGTAAAAATAATGTCATTAATAAAAAAGGCTGTCCAAATTTACTGGACAGCCTTTATCAGGAAATTTAACTACTAAAAAATTACTTCTTCATTTTATCCAGAATTTTCTCCATCTCATCCATCACGCGATTCATTTTTTTCATCGTTAGTTCCAACGGCTGAGACGTGGTCATGTCGACGCCGGCTTTTTTGAGCAGATTGATCGGATAATCGGATCCGCCGGCCGAGAGGAATTCCATATATTTTTTGGTGGCTTCTTTATCGCCGGCCAAAACTTTTTCGGATAAAGCCGCGGACGCTGTAAACGACGTGGCGTATTGATACACGTAGAAATTATAATAAAAATGAGGGATGAACGCCCATTCGGTTTTAATTTCATCGTCGACCATACACACGCCTTTGTCGTGACCGTAATATTTTTTCGTCAATTCCATGTAAATTTCATTGAACTTATCCCCCGTCAACGCCTCTCCTTTTTCAGCGGCTTCGTGAATTTTCATTTCGAATTCCGCGAATTGGGTCTGGCGGAAAACCGTGCCTTTGATGTTTTCCAAATAGCTGCCGAGCAGGGACAACTTCACTTTATCGTCTTTGATTTGCTTCAACATGTAATCGATAAGCAGCGCTTCGTTAAACGTCGATGCCACTTCCGCCACAAAGATCGGATAACTTGCGGTGGCATACGGCTGAGTTTTGTTGGAGTAATAACTTTGCATCGTGTGGCCGAGTTCGTGTGTGAGCGTGCTCATGTCGTCGTATTTGCCGTTATAATTCATCAGCATGTACGGATGCACGTCGTACGCGCCGCCGTTGGAGTACGCGCCGGAACGTTTGCCCTCTGTCGGGTACATGTCGACCCAGCGTTCGGAAAAAGCTTTTTTCGTCACGCCGATATAATCATTGCCCAGCGGCGCGAGCGAAGCGATAATATTTTGCTGCGCTTCGTCGACGGAATATTTCAGGTCGACATTCTCGAGCAACGGCGCGTACAAATCGTAATAATGCAATTGATCCACGCCGAGAATCCGCTGGCGTAATTTCAGATACCGGTGGAACGTCGTTAAATTATCATTCACGCCTTTCACGAGACTTTGATACACGGTAACGGGAATATTATTGGCATCCAGAGCGGATTCCATCGCGGAATTATATTTCCGCGCTTTCGCAAAAAACATATCGCGTTTCACGCCGGCGTACAACTGCGTTCCATAGGTGCGTCGAAATTCATTCAGTTTGCCGAAAAACGTGGCAAATACTTTTTTACGATCGTCCCGGTTGCGCAGCGTCCTTCCAAGTTGGAAATTAGCCTGATCGAGTTTCAATTTCTGTCCGTCGCTCAACGTAACTTCCGGATATGGGAATTCGGCGTTGGATAAGATATTAAAAATGCTATACGGAGCATCGGCCATCAGTCCGGCATCGGCGATTATTTTTTCCTCGCCTGCCGTGCCGGTGTGCGCTTGACGGCGAAGCAAGTCATTCAAATAAAACCGGTAAATTTCTAATTTTTTCTCTTTGGCGATAAATCCATCGACGAGAGCTTTATCCATTTTCAAAATTTCCGGCTCCATAAACGATGTGATCGCGCCGAACTCCGACCCGATCTGGCTCATTTCCTGAACCATGCCGAGGTATTTGGATTCCCGCGTATCCTGATCCGAATTCATACTGGCATAAACATAAATCCGTGAATACGTTTTATTCAGATCCGTCACAAGGTCGAGACATCCGAGCAATTGCTGAGGAGACTGAGCCAGTGTGCCTTCGTAGGCTTTGATTTTTTGTAAATCCTTGACCAGTTGTTCCTTTGCCGATTTCCATGCGTCATCGGACGGATAAATTTGCGTAAGATCCCATTTATACTTATCGGGAATTTTGCTGCGATCTTTTTCCTGGGCAAAAGCGCTTACGGTTGCGAAAAACAAACAAGCGGCCATGACGCCCGTGATTTCCAAACTATGCATAGTCGATTCCTTTCATTGAATGAATTTAACGAGGCTCAAAATACGATGCTCACCGTTAAACGGCAAGCAGATTTTGAAGTCATAATTTTTTTTGAAACTACTGTCACATCAAACAGTTGGCACAAACAAATAACATTAATTTGTCACTTTATGTTATTGACAGACATAAACTTATAAAGTATATACCTATAAAATTTATGCTGAAATAAAATATATAAAGCCACGGCACGTTAACCAATGCTGTGGCTTTTGTCTTACTGTACCGCGTGAGATTTTTTTTAAAAAAGAAAAATTGTATTTTTGAGCCATCCGTAATGAACAAAAAACACAAAGATACAATGGTAAGGCATGGTTCTGTTGGCAAAAATAATTCAAAAAAAAGAATTTTTTTATACAAAGTTCTACGTTAGTTTGGCACTAACAATCTTTTTGAATGTAAATGTTTCCCAAGCACAAAAACCGAACGTTCAATTTCTTTCTCTTTCTCTAGAACAAGGCCTGTCGCAAGCTTCCGTTGTGTGCATTGCTCAAGACCAACAAGGGTTTATGTGGTTTGGAACTCAAGACGGATTAAATCGGTACGATGGATACGATTTTATAGTACACCGCCATGACTCTCACAATCCGAATTCCATCGCCAAGAACTATATTCAGACTTTACTGGTTGATCGTACGGGACAGCTATGGATCGGAACTCACGGCGGTGGTTTGAGTCTTTATCATGCCAAGACAGAAACATTTATCGCTTTCAAAAATAATCCTCATGATCCGTCATCTCTATCGAGCAACATTGTCAGGTCTATTTATGAAGACCGCTCTGGTCGTTTGTGGGTAGGAACCGAAGATGGCGGACTAAATCTCTTTGATCCGAACAAGAAAACTTTTAGCGTATTTAAACACAACCCAGAAGATTCTTCCTCACTTTCAAATAATGAAGTCTTATCTATAGTGGAAGGCCACAATGGTCAGCTATGGGTCGGGACTTCTGGCGGGGGTTTAAATCTATTGGATACTAAAACCAAAAAATTTAAACATTATAAAAATGATCCTGCTGTTTCATCATCACTATCGAATAATTTCGTTTTGTCACTGTACAAAGATCGTTACGGTCATTTGTGGGTTGGGACTGAAGGTGGGCTAAATCTTCTCGATCCAAAGAAAAATACATTCCGTCGTTTCAAAAACAGCGCTCTAGATCCTTTTTCCTTATCCAACGACCGGGTGAGAACAATATTTGAAGATAAATCCGGCCGCTTATGGATAGGAACGGGAGGTGGAGGACTGAATCTTTTTGACACGAAAACAGAAAAATTTGAAACCTATAAAAACGATCCAAAAAATTCTTCATCTCTTTCGGGCGATTATGTTTATTCTATTTATGAAGATCACTCTGGGAGTTTATGGGTTGGAATAAATGGAGGTGGCGTATGTATTTTTGATACCAAAGCCAAAAAATTTACATCCTATAAAAACATCCCACACAATCCTTTGTCTTTACCCACTAATAGTGTGTTTTCTATCTATAAGGACCGTTCAGATCAACTATGGCTGGGAACCTGGGGTGAGGGTTTAATCCTTTTTGACCGTGATAAACAGATAGCTCGTGTATACAAACACGATCCTCACAACCCTTTTTCGTTGTCAAATAACGTAGTATTTTCTATTTGCGAGGACCGTTCCGGCAGTTTGTGGATAGGAACGTACGGAGGCGGACTAAATATGTTGGATAGGAAAACCAATGCATTCAAACCATTGAAGCATGATCCTCGTGATGCTTCGTCCTTATCCAATGATAATATTTTTTCTATTTTTGAAGATCGCCATGACCGTCTGTGGGTGGGAACCGAAGACGGCTTGAATCTCTATGATCCCGAAATACAGTCGTTTAAGGTTTTTAAGAACAATCCCAACGATTCCTCCTCACTCTCGCATAATAATGTCTATGATATTTACGAAGACCGCTCTGGTAATTTGTGGATAGGAACCGACAATGGAGTTCACATTATTCGTCACGACAGCATTATTGCTACATTTGGAAAAGCGCAGGGAATGAATAACACAAAAATTCGTGCTTTTTTAGAGGACAGTTCGGGTGGGATGTGGAT